>NZ_LBCR01000027.1:0-266454 GCF_001005635.1 Microbacterium sp. Ag1 | reverse complement strand
GACCCGGCCCCTTCGTCTGCGACAGCGATCAGCTCGCGCGACGAAGAGCCACGCTCGGGAAGTCGATCGGGACGTCGAGGGCGATGTTCACGTAGTTCGTGAACAGGTTCAGCGCGACCTGGGCGATCGTCTCGACGATCTGCTCGTCGGTCCACCCCTGCGCGCGCACCGCGTCGACATCCGCCGACGACACCTGACCCCGCTCCTCCACCAGCTTGAGCGCGAACGCGAGCAGCGCCGCGGTGCGCGGGTCGTCGGACTCGCCGCTCTGCGCGGCGGTGAGGGCCTCACGGCTGAGGCCCGCCTTCTTGCCGAGGGCGGTGTGCGCGGCGAGGCAGTACTGGCAGGAGTTCCGGTCGGCGACGGCCACGGCGATCTGCTCGCCGATGGCCGGACCGAGCGAGCCGCCGCCGAAGGCGCCGAACGCCCCCCACATGCTGGTGAGAGCCGCGGGAGAGTTGGCGACGGCGCGGAACATCGCGGGCACGGCCCCGAAGGCGCCAGCGATCTGATCAAGCTGTTCCTTGACGTTTCCGGTGGCGTTGTCACGGTCGATGAGAGGGACGTTGGGCACGGGATGCTCCTTCGGTTGTCGAGTCGGCCCGGATCTGAGCCGACTCCAGTCTTTCGACAATGAGCGGACGATGCGCACCATAACGTCTTGCTTTCATGACATATCGTCCTGGATACTGGGAGCGTGTCCGATATCGATCGCCTCTCTCCCCTCCTCGAGCGGTTCCGCGTGCGCACGCGGCTGTTCCACAACGGGCCGCTGTGCGGCACGACGGTGTTCCCGGCGAGCGGTGGACACGGTTTCCTGCACGTGCTGCGACGAGGCGAGATGGAGGTGACGCATCGTCGGGCCGACGGCAGCAGCGAGCGCGCGCTCATCTCACGGCCGAGCCTGCTGTTCTTCCCGCGGCCGGTCGACCACTCGTTCCTGAACGCGCCGACCGAGGAGTCCGACTTCGCCTGCGCGACTCTCGATTTCGACGGCGGCGCGACCCACCCGCTGGTCCGCACACTGCCATCGTCGATCGTGCTGCCCCTCGATGAGGTCGAGACTCTCGGCCCCGCACTCGACCTGATGTTCTCTGAGGTCGACAACGTGCGGTGCGGACGCCCGCTGGTGGCGGACCGCATGTTCGAGGTCGTGCTCATCCAGCTGCTTCGATGGATGCTCGATCACGCTGAGCAGCTCGACCTCGCACCGGGGCTCATCCCCGGCCTCGCCGACGAGCGGCTCGCCCCCGCGCTCGTCGCCATGCACGAGGAACCGGGGGAAGCGTGGAGCCTGGAGTCCCTCGCCCGCACGGCGAACATGTCGCGCAGCGCGTTCGCCGCGCGATTCAAGGAGGTGCTCGGACGCTCGCCCGGCGACTACCTCACCGAGTGGCGGCTCACGATCGCACAGGAGCAGCTGCGTGGCGGCATGTCGGTGAGCGCGGTCGCGGCGCAGCTCGGCTACGCGAGCTCCTCCGCCTTTTCTCGGGTCTTCGCCCAGCGCATCGGACACTCGCCGAGGACGTGGCTGACGCTGGCCGCCTGAGGGTGTGCGTTCCGGCGCCGGGCCGTTGAGAGGTGGAGGCAGGAATCGAACCTGCGTGCACGGTCTTGCGGACCGCGACCTGGCCACTCGGTCACTCCACCGGGTCGGACGAGCTCAGCGCTGAGGCGGTGAGTACCCGTCCAGGAAGGCACCGAGACGTCGGAGTGCATCGGTGAGCACATCGGCCTCCGGGAGGAAGGCGATGCGGAGGTGATCGGGAGTCTGCAGATTGAAGGCCCGCCCATGCACGAGGAGGATCCGCTCGGCGTCGAGGAAGTCCAGCACCAGCCGCTCGTCGTCGACGATGCCGTGCACCTCCGGGTCGAGGCGAGGGAACAGGTACAGTCCCCCGCCCGCCACCTGCACGTCCAACCCGGCAATCCCGCCGAGTGCGTCGAGCGCGGCATCCCGCTGCCGCGTGAGCCGTCCGTCCTGCGCGACCAGCTCGTCGAGCGAGGCATCATGGGTCAGCGCCGCGGTGATCGCGTGCTGCGCCGGAACGGAGGCGCACATGCGCATCGAGGCGAGCAGACGCACCCCGGAGAGGAAGGGATCGTCGGAGTGGAATCCGGTCGCGGTCATCCACGCGGCGCGATAGCCCGCGACCCGGTGCGTCTTCGAGAGTCCCGCGAAGGTGACGCAGGGCACGTCAGGAGCGACCTGTGCGGTCGAGACGTGCTCGAACCCCGGGTAGACGACGCGGTCGTAGATCTCGTCGGAGAGCAGCAGCAGGCCATGCCGCCGCGCGAGCTCGGCGATCTGCTCGAGAACCTGTCGCCCGTACACCGCGCCGGTCGGGTTGTTCGGGTTGATCACGACGATGGCCACAGTCCGAGGACCGATCGATGCCTCCATCGCCGCGAGGTCCGGCGCCCACCCCTCGGCTTCGATGCACGGGTAGTGCACCGCCCGCCCACCGGCCAGCACCGTCGATGCCGTCCACAGCGGGTAGTCGGGACTCGGGATCAGCACCTCGTCGCCGGGCTCGAGCAACGCCTGCAGCGTGAGGCCAACGAGTTCCGAGACACCGTTGCCGACGGTGATGTCATCGATGGCAAGCGCGGGGAAGCCCGGGCGGAGGGCATAGTGCGCGCTGATCGCCTCGCGCGTCTCCGGAAGCCCCGCGGACTCGGAGTAGCCGTGCGCATGGGGCAGGGCTGAGCGGAGCGCCTCGACGATGGCCGGAGGAGCATCGAACCCGAACGGTGCCGGGTTGCCGATGTTGAGACGGAGGATGGACTCCCCGCGCTTCTCCAGCTCGGCCGCCCGGTCGGCGACCGGGCCACGCAGGTCGTACAGCACACCTTCCAGGCGCGAAGAGCGACCGATGCGCGATTCGGCGCCCCGAGGCCGGCCGGCCATCATGCGTCCGCTCCGGACGAGTGCGACCCGCCGGCTACAGCCACGAGATCGTCCACGAGTCGCTGAGTCTCGGCATCATCGAGGGCGTGCACGGTCAGACGGAGATGCGTGGAGCCCTGCGCGCTCTCGGTGTCCAGGGCGAACTCGGAGCCGGGCCGCACGAGCCACCCGCGCGACGCGAGACGTCGACCGACCTTGGTCGCATCGTCGCGGACATCGACCCACACGTTGAGGCCACTGTCCGCCTGCGCCTGGACGCCGCGCGCAACGAGCTTCGACACGAAGGCCTCGTTCCGTCCGGCATAGTGCTCGCCCGCTGCGACGATCGACCGCTGCACCTCGTCATCGCGCAGCATCGCTGCCGCAAGCCGCTGCATCACATGACTCACCCACATCGTTCCGGGGCTGAGCCGCAACGCGAGACGTCGCGCGGTCACCGGATCGGATGCCGTGACCGCCAGGCGCATGTCCGGCCCCAGGAACTTCGACACCGAACGCACCAGCGCCCACCGCTGCTGCGTCGGCGCGATGATGCTGGCGTAAGGCGTGGGGTCGAGCAGCGAGAAGTGGTCGTCTTCGATGACCAGGACATGAGGATGGTCGGCGAGGACTTCGCGCAGCGCGAGAGCCCTGGCCGCGCTGGTGCCGACGCCCGTGGGGTTGTGCGCGCGAGGGGTGCAGACGATCGCGCGCGCACCGCTCTCGAGTGCAGCCCTCAGGCCCGCGACGGTCATGCCCTCGCGATCGACCGGGATGGCGACCGGCACATATCCGGCGAGCCGCGCCGTATGGATGCTGGAGAGGAAGCACGGATCCTCGAGGCCGACCCGGTCGCCCTGCACGAGCGTCTGCGCGAGGAGACGCTCGACGGCGTCCACCGCTCCTGCGGTGATCGACAGCCGGAACGGACGCGGGTGATCGGCGGCGAGCCAGTCGGTCGCCCATTCGGCCAGGTCGGGGTCTATCACCGATTCGCCGTAGAGCACGTGCCCCGGAGTGACCGTGGCGAACGCGGCCGCGAGGTCGGGAAGACGCGCGGCATCGGGGTTGCCGCTGCCGATGTCGCGCAGCACCGAGCCCGGGGTGAACCCCTCGTCATGATTCTCCGCCGGCCCGAGCACGGTGGTCCCGGTGCGACCGCCCGTGGCGGCGATGCGCGCGGTGACCAGCGATCGATAGGCGGCCAGCACCGTGTTCCGGTTCACGCCGAGGCGGGCCGCGAGGGAACGCACGGGCGGCAGCTGATCGCCCGGAGCATAGGCCCCGCGCTCGACGAGGTCGCGCACGCTCTCGGAGATCTCCGCAGCGGTCGAGCCCACGATCGCCTCCGAGACTTCTTCACGATCCGGTGCCTGAGCCATGCTTCGACCGTAGGGGATCGTTTGACCTATGTCAAAACTCGACTCGTTGTTTTCGAGATCGTACGGGTGCACGTCGGAGGCCCGGTGCACGATGGGACCATGAGCGACGGCTACGACGCGGAGTTCCTCGGGACGCCCCTCCCCCTCCCGCGCCCTGGGCACGACGTGCGCACACTCCCTTACCCCCGGTTCACGGTGCTGCTCGACCCTGAGCGGCGCCTGGCAGCGGTCACGGCCGTGAACATCGACGGCGCCACGTTGCAGAGCCTCCCCCGCACCGGCGACTGGCGGCTGGACGAACGCCTGCGGCCCGACGAGCAGACCGGGCCCGAGGTGTACGCCCGCAACGATCTCGACCGCGGACACCTCGTGCGCCGACGCGATCCGGGCTGGGGACCGCCTGCCACCGCCCGCGCGGCCAGCGAAGCGACCTTCTTCTACCCGAACGCGGCTCCGCAGGCGGCCGGGTTCAACCAGTCCAAGGAGCTCTGGCTCGGCCTGGAGGATCACGTGCTCGCCTATGCGGAGAGCACCGACCAGCGGGTGTCGGTGTTCACCGCGCCGGTGCTCGAGGACAGCGACCCTCCCTACCGCGGTATCCGAGTGCCGCTCCGGTTCTGGAAGGTGGCGGCCTGGCGAGGACCGGATGGGTTCGCCGCAGCCGGCTTCGTCCTCGATCAGTCCGACCTGGTCGACACCCGCGAGGAGCAGAAAGCCGTCCCGCCGCTCGGCGGCTTCCGCACGTTCCAGGTGCCGATCATCGACATCGCCGCCCTCACCGGCGTCGACCTCGGCGCACTGACCGAGGCCGACGTGCTCGCGCGACCGGGCGCCCGTGAGACGGGATGGCTGCCCCTCGACACGGCGAAGGACATCGTGCTCTGAGGCGAGCGCGGCGCCTCAGACTCCGGCGCGCACCGACTCCAGCGACGGGTAGTCGGTGTACCCCTCCGCCGTGCGACCGTAGAACAGCTCGGGGCGCGGAGGGTTGAGCTCGGCCCCCTGGGTCCAGCGCTCCACCAGGTCGGGGTTGGCGATCACGGGACGGCCGGCGGCGACGGCATCCGCCCACCCGTCGTCCACGAGGCTCTCGGCGGCATCCCTGGTCGTGTCGATCCCGAAGCCGGTGTTGACGATCAGCGGCGCACCGGCCGTGCGGCGGATGTGCTGCACGAGCTCGCCGGCGGGGTCTACGTGGAGCACGTCGACGAACGCGAGACCGAGAGGTGCGAGCCCTTCGGCGACCGCGGTGTAGGTCGCGTGCACGTCGGCGGCGTCCTCTTCCAGCACACCCTGGATGTTGTGCTGCGGCGAAAGGCGGATGCCGGTGCGATCGGCTCCGATCGCCGCAGCGACGGCCTCCGTGACCTCGATCGCGAAGCGTGCCCGGTTCGCGGGTGATCCGCCGTAGCCGTCGTCACGCGTGTTCGACACCGGAGACAGGAACTCGTGCACCAGGTACCCGTTCGCGCCGTGCACCTCGACGCCGTCGAAGCCCGCGGCGATCGCGTTGCGCGCCGCCTGGGCGAACTGCTCGACGACGACGGGGATCTCCGCGAGGGTGAGCGCATGCGCGACCGGGAGATCGGCCCTGCCCTGCGGCGTGCGCGTCTGTCCGGGGGCGGCGAGCGCGCTCGGGGCCACGACGCGCGCCTCGCCCGAGATCGCGGGGTGCCCCACGCGTCCCCCGTGCATGAGCTGCATGACGATGGTTCCGCCCTCGTCGTGCACGGCGTCGGCGATCTGCTTCCATCCGTCGATCTGCGCCGGGGTGACGATGCCGGGCTGACCAGGGTACGACTTGCCCTCCGCAGCCGGCCAGGTGCCTTCGGAGATGATCAGGCCCTGCCCCGCACGCTGGCGGTAGTACTGCGCCATGGTCTCGGTCGGCACACCCTCGTCGTCTGCGCGGGTGCGCGTGAGGGGCGCCATCACGACGCGGTTGGACAGCTGCAGGGCGCCGAAAACGGCGGGTTCGTAGAGAGTCACAGTGGGAGACAAGGCACGGGCGGAGCGCTGTATTCCCTGCGGCATCTCACCTCGCCGGCCGTCTCACCTCGCCGCCGACGCCTCTCCGCCCCCGAGCCCGGCGAGCAGGTCGGCGAAGTGGTCGAGGTCGGCCGCGGTCCAGTTGCGCAGCCGCTCTCCGATGCGTCCTTCATACTGCGAGCGGGCGAGGGCCACGCGCTCCTGGGCGAGATCGGTCGCGACGAGGACGCGAGCCCTGCGGTCATCCGGGTCCGGCACGCTCTCGACGAGTCCCAGCTGTTCGAGCTGGCGCACCTGACGACTCACCGCGGACTTGTCGGTCTGCAGACGCTCGATGATCGCACCAGCCGAGGTCGCCTTGCCCGTCGCGATGGAGGTGAGGACCTGGTAGCCGAGGGGCTGCAGATCGGGGTGGACGGTCGCCGCCGCCTCGCGCCAGCCGATGCGGATCCGCGCGAACAGACGGCCCAACTCCTGCTCGACCCTGGTGACGGCCTGATCGAGATCTTCGTCGCCGAGCCGATCCGTCGTCGAGGCGGATGCAGGGCGATCGGCAGGGGCGTCGGGAGAGGCGCTCATGCTCGCCAGTGTACGGCGAAGCCCCGCTGCCGATCGTGACAGCGGGGCCTCGGCTCGGACTTCGGCTCAGACTTCGGCGAGCAACCGGAAGGCCTTGGACGCCGCCCGGATCTCCTCGGGAGTCAACTCGTCGATCACGGCCTGAAGGCGGGTGCCGTACTCGCGGCGGACCTCGGCCAGCGCGGTGCATGCCACGGGGGTCGCGCTCAGCACCCGGAGGCGCCCATCCCGCTCATCAGGGCGGGACTCGAGCAGCCCGAGCTCCTCCAGCATCCGCACCTGCCGGCTGATGACCGACTTGTCCATCTCGAACCGCTCCGCGATCTCGTGCGCATTCGCGGTTCCCGCCCGGTCGATGAAGGTGAGCAGCTTGTAGCCGGCCACCTGCAACTCCGGGTGGACCCGGGCCGCGGACTCCCTCCACAGCGACCGGGTCCTCGCGAAGATGAGGTTCAGATGCGCCTGGAGGTCACCGAGCGCACTGTCGACGTCCGCCGACTCCACCGCTCCGGGGGCGAGCATCTCAGCGCTCCTGGTCCCGATCCTCGCGCTCGAGCACGCGTACCGACCCGGTGGTGGGGGACGCCGACTCCGCGCCGTCGATCCGGATGGATCCGGTGGCGAGTGACGCGCCGACCTCGGCCTCGGAGACCTCGATCACCGATTCCTCGGCCTGCTCGAGCATCTGCTCCGCGGCGTTCTTCGTCGACAGCGGCTTGTTCTTGATGAACGCGATCGCGATGATGGCGATCACGGCGAGCGGAATCGCGATGATGAACGCATCCGCGATGCCGTGCCCGTATGCACCCTCGACCATCGCGCGGATGGTGTCGGGCAGCTGGCCTACCTTCGGCACGTCTCCGGAGGCGAGGTGCTTGAGCGCCTCGATCTCGGCAGGTGTCGTCGGCACGAAACCGTCGAGCGCATCGGTGATGTAGTTCGCGACGCTCGTGGACAGCAGCGACCCCATCACGGTGACGCCGATCGTGCCGGCGATCGTGCGGAAGAAGTTCACGTTCGACGACGCAGCGCCCAGCTGCTGCGGCGCAGTGTCGTTCTGCACGATCAGCGTGAGGTTCTGCATGACCATGCCGAGTCCGGCACCGAGCACGAACATGTAGACGGCGACGAGCGGGAACGGCGTGTCGTAGCGCAGGGTGGCCATCAGGCTGACGCCGATGGTGGCGAGGACCGAGCCCGTGAGCATCCAGCCCTTCCACTTGCCGAAACGGCTGACGAGCTGTCCGATGATGATCGACGCGCCCATCTGGCCGATGATCATCGGGATGGTCATGAGGCCGGACTCGGTGGGCGTGGCACCGCGGGCGAGCTGGAAATACTGCGCGAGGAACACCGAGGTGGCGAACATCGAGACGCCGATCGCGATCGATGCGATGACCGACAGGGTGAAGGTGCGGTTGCGGAACAGCGACATCGGCACGATCGGTTCCTTGACGAAGAACTCGACCGTGATGAACGCCGCGATCGCGACCGCCGCGGTGACGATGAGCATGATGCTCGTCGAGGAGTCCCAGTCGAACTGGTTGCCGCCCATGGAGACCCAGATGAGCAGGGTCGAGACGCCGACGGCGAGCAGCACGATGCCGAAGTAGTCGATCGACACCTTGGTGTCACGCTGCGGCTTCGGCAGGTGCAGCGTGAACTGCAGCAGCACGAGGGCGAGGATCGCGAACGGCACGCCGACGAAGAAGTTGGAGCGCCAGCCCCACACGTCGGTGAGGAGTCCGCCGAGCAGCGGGCCGCCGATCGTGCCGAGGGCCATGATGCCGCCGACGACGCCCATGTACTTGCCGCGCTCGCGCGGGGAGATGATGAGCGCGACGGCGATCATCACGAGCGACATGAGGCCGCCCACGCCGATGCCCTGGATGACGCGAACGGCGATGAGCATGTTCGTGTCGGTCGAGAATCCGGCGATCACGGTGCCGACCGTGAAGAGGATGAGGGAGATCTGGACGAGCACCTTGCGGTCCACAAGGTCGGCCAGCTTGCCCCAGATCGGGGTCGAGACGGCGGTGGCGAGAAGGCTCGCGGTGATGACCCAGGTGTACTGGGACTGGGTGCCGCCGAGGTCGGCGATGATGACGGGCATCGAGGTCGACACGACCGTGCCGGAGAGCACGGCGACGAACATGCCGACGACGAGGCCGGAGATCGCGGTGAAGACCTCGCGAGCCGAGCGTGTCTCGGAAGCGGGGATGGGGGTCTGTGTCACGGGGTAACGCTCCTGCGTAGAAAGTTGATCGAGGTCAACCATACGCCTTTAGTTGCCAAAGTGCAACTAAAGGCGTATGCGACGCTGCGGCGAGCGCACCTCCCCCTCGAACACGCCGGGGAGTACCTTGTGAGCGTGTCGACGGATTCGAGGAGTGGGCGGGCGCTCGGTGCCCCGGCAGACCTCGACGCGGTCATCGGCGACGTCGATTGGACGGTGCCGCCCGCTGGCTCGCGGCGGTCCTGGTTCTCTGCGCCGAGCGGAGAACTGTCGGTGATCTCCCTCGGCGACCCCGCGAATCCGCGCGTGGTGCTGGTGCCGGGAGCGACGGGATCGAAGGAGGACTTCGCCCTGATGCTCCCCCTGCTGGCGGAGGCGGGGTACTTCGTGCAGTCGTTCGACCTGGCGGGGCAGTACGAGTCGCACGCCGCCGGTGCGAATGCGAGGTACACCTATGAGCTGTTCACGGGCGATCTGATCGCCTTCCTCGAGGCAGGGACTCGAGCGCACCTGTTGGGGTACTCCTTCGCCGGCACGATCGCCCAGGTCGTCGCCGTCCGCCGTCCTGACCTCGTCCGATCCCTCACCCTGCTCACCACTCCCCCCGGTTCCGGCAACGTGTTCGCGAGCATGAAGTGGCTGGGGCCGCTGGCGCCCATCGCGAGTCCTCGGCGCGGCGCTGGACTCATGATCTGGGGGATCGTGACGAACAAGAACCGCGTCCCGCCGCGGCGACTCGAGTTCGTGCGCTCACGGTTCGCCCTGACGAGCCGTCGCAGTGTCGACGAGATCGTGGGACTCATGATGGTCGCGCCCGACCTGCGCGACCGCGTGCGGGCGCTGCCCGTGCCCAAGCTCGTCGTCGCGGGCTCGCACGACCTGTGGCCCCTGGCCGCGCATGAACGGTACGCGCACGACATCGACGCGGAGTTCCGCGCGTATGCGACGGGGCACAGCCCGAGCGAGACGACACCGCATCAGCTCACCGCCGACCTGCTCGATCTGTACTCCCGCGCGCGCGACTGACTCGCCGCACGCGTCACCGCCCGCTTCACCGGCCGACGGACGATCCACCCGATCGGTCGACCTCGCGACGCGCCTGCCGTCGAAGGCGCAATGACTCCGGCGACAGATGCAGGCGCACGGTGGGCACGACGTAGCTCAACCGCCGCCGGAGCGACGCCCAATCCTGGAACGGTCGGGCCGACACCTCGACGACGAGGTCACGGTCCCGCAGCACCGTCATCTCCGGCCGCACGTGGAACGACAGATCGAAATCATCGTGGATGTTGGTCTCCTCGCGGTGCACCTCGGCGCTCAGCGTGCGCCAGACCGCGGCGCGCATCGCCATGTTCGACCCGTAGAGCGGCGCATGCCCGAGGACGGGCGCCATGGTCGCGTACATGCCGCCGATGTAGAGGTGCTCCCCCATCCAGTGCACGAGCCGCGTCGATCCGTAGAAGCGCGGGTCGCCGGTGAGGAAGTCGACGTCCGGGCGCTCACGGAAAGTCCGCTCGATACGCTCCACCCAGTCAGGGTGGGGGCGGGAGTCGGCGTCGAGCCTCGCGATGATGTCGCCCGTGGCTGCGTCATAACCGGCCGCCGATGCTCGGGGTATCCCCGGAATCGGCTCGCTCACCACCCGCGCGCCGAACCTCTCGGCCACGTCGACCGTGTCATCGCTGCTGCCGTTGTCGACGATGACGATCTCGTCGGCGTGCCGGGTCTGCCGTGCGAGAGCGGCGAGGCACACCTCGAGCAGCCGGGCGTCGTCGCGCACGGGGATGACCACCGAGACGGAGCGCGGGAACACGGACACCATCGTTCTCCTCCCCCTGGACCGGCGGTTTCCAGACACAGTCTCCTCTGTGGACGGCCGAGCGCGGCGATTGAGCGAGGATGGTCGGATGATCCGTGTCGTCCTGTTCGACCTCGATGGCGTGATCCGGCACTTCGACGCCAGGAACACGGCGATGATCGAGCGCCGCTACGATCTCGCCCCCGGAGACATCGAGCGCATCGCCTTCGCCCGCCCGCTGATCGACGAGGTCACGACCGGCCGCATCACGAGAGCCGAGTGGGTGCGCCGTATCGGCGCGCGGGTCGGGACGGCTGCTGCCGAAGAGTGGAGCGCGCAGCCCGCGGCGATCGACGACGGCGTCGTGGAGCTGATCGACGACGTCCGGGAGACAGGAGTCCGCACCGCCGTACTCACCAACGGCACGGACACGATCCCCGCCGAGATCGCGGCCCACGGCATCGCCTCCCGGTTCGACGCGGTCTTCAACTCCGCCGAGATCGGATACGCGAAGCCCGACACCCGGGCGTTCCGTCACGTGCTCGACGCGCTCGACGTGAAGGCGGCCGAGGTCTTCTTCACCGACGATTCGGCGTCCAAACTCGTGGGAGCGCAGCACCTTTCCATCAACACCCATCACTTCGCCGGAGTCGACGATCTGCGCGCACACCTCGCCAGGGCGGGCGTGGACGTCGCGGCGAACGGAGGCAGAGTTCGCAGCTGAGGGGTTCGGAGCGGAGTGCCCCTACGCGTCGGGCGAAGACCGGTCGGCGCCGAGACGCAGGTGCAGCAGCGGATACGGTCGACCCGCCTCGTCCGTCTCGCTGCGACCGACGACCTCGAACCCGCGGTGGACATAGAACCCGGCGGCCGAGACGTTCTGTTCGTTGACGTCGACCGCCGTGACGCCCCGTTCCTCGATCGCGTGGGCGAGGAGTACCGTGCCGATCCCACCGCCGCGTGCGGCCGCATCGACGAACAGCATCTCGAGTTTCCCGTCGAGCACGCCGAAGAATCCCACCGGTCGACCTTCGCGCTCCGCCACCGAGAGGGCGACCGCGGGGAAGTAGTCCGAAGCGAGTCTGGCCTCGATCGCGTTCCGATCCGCTTCCGCGAGGAAGTCGTGCGTGGCGTCGACGGCGCTCCGCCAGATCGCGACGAGCGCTGGGTACTCCTCCGGCCCGTGCGACGGTCGAACGGTGAGATCGGTCATGCGAGTTCCTTCCGGGACGACATCGGTACATCCTTCCAGAGCACGCAGCGACCCTGTGTCGCTTGTCGCCGAGCCCTCGCCTGCTGCCCCGTCAGTACACGGTCCCCATCGCCGCACGCACCTCGTCGAGGGTGACGTCCGCGATCGCACGGGCGTGCTCGTTGCCGCGCTGCAGAACGGAGCGCACGAGGTCCCCGTCCGCCGCGAGTTCTCGCCGTCGGGCCCGCAGAGGCGCCAGGAAGTCGTTCACCGCCGTCGCGGTCAGCGCCTTCAGCTCGCCGCTGCCACCGTCTCCGACGGCAGCGGCCAGCTCCTCGGGCACGGCGCCCAGGCACAGAGCGGCCGTCGACAGCAGCGCCGAGACGCCGGGCCGACGCTCCGGGTCGAACGTGATCCGCCGATCCTGATCCGTCCGCGTGCGTCGGATCACGGCGACCGTCTCATCCGCGGTCATCGACAGGGCGATCGCGTTCCCGTAGCTCTTCGACATCTTGCGACCGTCGAGGCCGGGGACCTCGGGCGTCGCGGTGATCAACGCTTCCGGGATCGGGAAGATCGCCCCGTAGCGTTCGTTGAACCTCCGGGCGATCACCCGCGTCATCTCCACGTGCGGCAGGTTGTCCTTCCCCACCGGCACCAGGTTCCCCTTGCAGAAGAGGATGTCGGCGGCCTGATGCACCGGGTAGGTCAGCAGCAACCCGCTCAGGGCGCGACCCGACGCCTCGAGCTCGGACTTGACCGTGGGGTTCCGGTGCAGTTCGGCTTCGGTGACGAGGCTGAGGAACGGCAACAGCAGCTGGTTCAGCGCAGGGATCGACGAGTGCGTGAAGATCGTCGTCCGCTCTGGATCGATCCCCGCGGCGAGGTAGTCGAGCACGGCGCCGTGCACGTTGTCGCGCACGTGCGCCGTCGTATCCCGATCGGTGATGACCTGGTAGTCGGCGAGCACGAGGAACGCCTCGACCCCGGCATCCTGCAGCCGCACCCGCTCCCGGATCGTGCCGAAGTAGTGCCCGAGGTGCAGTGCCCCGGTCGGGCGCTCCCCCGTGAGCACACGGAACCTCTCCGGATGCCGGGCCACGACGTCGGCGACCTCCGTCGAACGGTGTGCGGTCGCGGTGAACGAATCCATCTGTCTCTCCCTGAATCGGGAGCCGCACGGAGTTCACGGGTGCTGTTCACGAACTGCCGTGCAGCCCATGAACATACGTCAACCGGCTGCTATCGCAGCCACCACCATGCAGAGCGGTTGATCGTCATGGAACAGATGCTATCGCGCACCGCGACCACGAGTTCACGGAGCGAGCCCCCGGTGACCGCTCAGGGCGTGAGCCGGTGCAGGTCGCGCGGGAACAGCGTCACCTCCCGGATGTTCGACGCCTCGATGAGCCGCGACACCCAGCGCTCCAGCCCGATCGCGAAGCCGCCGTGCGGGGGCATGCCGTGCGCGAACGCGGAGAGGTACGAGGCGTAGGCATCGGGCGACTCACCGCGCGCCTCGATGGCGGCGACGTAGTCGGAGTGCCGGTGCAGTCGCTGTCCGCCGGTGACGAGTTCGAGCCCACGGAAGATCAGGTCGAAGCTGTTGCTCCAGCGCGGGTCGTCGGTCTGGGGGTGCGTGTAGAACGGGCGTTTGCGCATCGGGTACCCCTCGACAGCGAGCACGTCGCTGCCGTACCGCTCCCGCGCCCACTCCCCCAGCGCGCGCTCGTGCGCCGGCGCGAGGTCGGGCTCGTCTTCCGGGGCGCCGACCCGTCGAAGCGCGTCCTGGAAGTGGATCACCGGGATCTCGTCGGGGATCGCGGGGAGCGCGATGTCGAGGCGCTCGACGGCGTCGCCGCTCTCGGTGCGGATGCCGTCGATCATGCCCGCCAGCACCCGATGCAGCAGCGCGAGCACATCGCGGTGGTCGCGGATGAAGCCGAGCTCGGCGTCGAGCGACACGTACTCGGCGAGATGTCTCACCGTGTCGTGCGGCTCCGCACGGAACACCGGGCCTGTCTCGTAGACGCGCTCGAAGACGCCGACGAGTTGCTGCTTGAAGAACTGCGGGCTCTGCGCGAGGTACGCGGTCGAGCCGAAGTAGTCGACCGGGAACACGTTCGCCCCCGACTCCGTCACGGAGTCGACGAGCTTCGGCGTCTGGATCTCGGTGAATCCCTCGGCGTCGAGCGTGCGACGGAATCCGCGCAGGCTCGCCGCGGCGAGCTCCCACTTCGCCCGCTGCGCAGGGTGGCGCCAGGTGACGGCGGCATGGTCGAGCACGGTCGGCAGCGCCGCGTCGAGCGTGGGACGCCAGAGCTCGACGACCGGCGTGCGCGCAGGTTCGGAGAGCAGGGTGATCTCCGGCGCCGTCACCTCGATCCCGCCGGGGGCATGGGCGTTCGCGGTGGCCGTGCCTTCGATGCGCACGACCGTCTCCTCACCGGGCAGACCATCCACCGGCAGCTGTTCGGGTCGGAACACGATCTGCGCGAGCCCCGTGCGGTCGCGCAGGATCAGGAACGACACGGTGGCGAGTTCCCTGCGCCGATGAACGTGACCCAGGAGCGTGATCCGGGCGCCATCGGGCATGGTGGAGAGTTCCGTGGCGAGCGTGCGGGCGGGGTCGGATGGCGACATGATTCCTCCAGGTGGCGAAAGCCCTGGAGGTGCGGGCGGGGGCTAGATCGCGGTGCCACCACACCTTCGCCGATCGCTCATCGGCCTCTCGTCGATACGCCGGACGCGCGGGAGCCGCTCGCCCCGAGAGGCCGAGGGTCGTCACTCCTCGCAGCTGCCGCCGCCAGCGTATCATCGGGCTCCGGCTCGCTCACCTCGCTCCCGCCTCGCGTCTCGCTCACCAGCACGGCCGCGACACCCGCCGCGCAGAGTCCGAATCCGAGGAGGGTGACGCCGGTGAGCGGCTCGCCGAGGAGGAGCGCCCCCGCTGCCGCGGTGGTCGGTGCGACGAGGAACAGCAGCGCGTTGAGCGCTGTGATGCCCACCCGGCGGAGCAGCCACCAGTACAGCCCGTACGCGGCGAGCGTCGGAGAGGCGGCCGCGAACCCTGCTGCCAGCCAGAACGATACCGACGCCGGAGGAACGAGAGCCCCGGACACCGCGGCGATCGGCACGAGCGCCACGGTCGTCACCGTCACGTGGATGGCCAGGGTCAGGAGGGTTCCGGTGCGCGGAGCCGAGCGCCGTTGCAGGAAGGTGCCGACGATCAGGCACGCCATCGCGAGAGCGGGCCAGACGTAAGCGGCGGGATGCGCCTCTGAATCGTCGAGCTGCGACCGCACCACCAGCAGGACACCGCCGGCTCCGACCACGAGTCCGAGCCACTGCGCACCGCGCACACGCAACCCGAGCAGCGGCCCGACGAGGACCGCGACGATGAGCGGCTGCACCGCATCGATCAGCGCGGTCGTTCCGGTCGCGACCCCCGCGGCGATCGCCGCGTAGACCGACACGCAGTACCCGAACTGCGCGAACAGGCCGATGAGCGCCTGCCGCCCGAGATCCGCCCGGCTCACGCCTCGCGCTGCCCCTGTGGCGGCGACGGCCACGAGCAGGACCACGGCCAGCGGCACGAATCGCCAGACGAGCAGTGTCAGGGGAGAGACGGCGTCGACGGCGATCGCGGGCACGAGGAATCCGGAGCTCCAGGTCACCACGAACGCCGCGGCCGCCAGAACCGTCACCATGCCGTGAAGTAGACCGATCAGTTTACTCATCTGTGTGACTATACAGGTCGGTTTACTCAGCGGCTATAGTGGAGGCATGGCCGTCCCGGTACCCGAACTCGCCCCGCTCACGCCGGGCGCCACACGCGTGCTCGACGCGGCGTCCCGGCTCTTCTACGAGCGCGGCATCCACGCCGTCGGCGTCGACACGATCGCAGAGGCGGCCGGGGTCACGAAGAAGACGCTCTACGACCGCTTCGGGTCGAAGGAGGCCCTGGTCGTCTCCTACCTGCAGCACCGCGACGCCCTGTGGCGCGCCCACGTCGCACGACACCTGGAATCCGTCTCCGGACCCGGGGTCGAGCGGGTGCTCGCCGTATTCGACGCCGCGATCACCTGGTCCGACGAGTACAGCCCGAAAGGGTGCAGCGCCATCAACGCGCGGGCGGAGATCGGCGACGGCCACGACGGTCACCCGGTCTTCCCCGAGGTGTCGCGCCAGAAGGCGTGGCTGCTCGACCTCTTCCTCGAGCTGTGCCGCGAGGCCGGGGTCACCGAACCCGAGCTGATGTCGAAGGCGATGATGCTGCTCTACGAGGGCGCGATCGTCACGGTCGGCATGGAGACGTTCAGCGAGCCGTTCGTCGTCGCACGGCGACTCGCGCGCTCGACCCTGGTGGATCAGGATCGAGGCTGACCCGCCCCCCTCAGCTGTTCGAGGGGCGAGGAACCCTGCGACGCAGGAGCGGCACGACGGCGGACGCCACCACGACGATCGCGGCGGCGAGCGCAGCCGTGCCGAAACCGCCCGTCGCTACGACGGCGATCGTTCCGAGCACCGCGATGCCGAGACCTCCACCGAGGGCGAAGCCGACCTCCTGGATCGCTCCGACCTGTCCGGCGTCGTCTTCGACGGTGACGTCGAACAGCGCGGTCGCGGCGAGCGTCGCGCCGATGCCGAACCCCAGACCGACGAGCACCAGCGGAGCAGCCACGACCTCGGGGTCGGTGAACAGCCACAGCATCCCGACCGCCTGCAGCAGGAGCGCACCCACGGTCAGGGTCTCGGTCCGCAGCCAGCGGAGCGCGATCGGGGCGATCACCCCGCCGATGGCGATCGCGGCGGCCTGCGGCAGGATCGCGAGGCCGGCCTCCGCCGCGGTCCAGCCCCTCGTGTCCTGCAGATGCAGGCTGACGAGCAGGACGGACGCCGAGGACACCCCGCTGGCGACGAGGATGCGGGTGATCGCGGGGCTGAAGCCGGGGATCGCGAACAGGCGCATGTCGATGAGCGGTTCGGGCAGTCGGCGCTGGCGCAGGATGAAGTACACGAGGCTGCCGACAGCGACCACCGCAGCGATCACCGCCGGCACGGGGGCGGCGAGCGCCTCATGCAGTGCGAAGGCGAGTGCGCCGAGGGCCACGATCGACGTGACGATGCTCGGGAGATCCCACGACGGCGTCCGCGCGCTGCGGGAGTCGGGCACCAGCCACACGGCCAGCACTCCGGCGAGCGCCGCCAGCGGGACGCTCCCCAGCAGCAGCCAGCGCCACCCTGGACCCTCCGCCAGGAGTCCGCCGAGAACGGGACCGAGCGCGCTGCCCACTCCGAAGGTCGCGGTCCACAGCCCATAGGCGAGCACCCGCTCCCTGGCGTGATACTTGGCCCCGATCGTGGCGACCACCCCGGCGACGACGAACGCCTCGGCCACACCGAGGAGCGCCCGGATCACGATGAGCAGCAGACCGCTCTGCGCGAATCCGCCCACCGCGTTGAGCACGGCGAATCCGCCGAGACCGATCAGCACGATCCGTTTGCGCCCGAAGGCGTCGCCGATCCGCGCAGCGAGGATGAGGGTGGCGGCGAGGGAGAGTGCATAGACGTCGGCCAGCCAGAGCCCCTCGGTGTCGCTGAGTGCCAGCTCGCCGCGGATGGCCGGGAGCGCCGTGGAGACGCTGCTGATGGCGAGGGCGCCGATGAGTATTCCGAGGAGCAGGGGCACCATCGCGAACCAGAGACGGAGGGTCGAACGCGACGGGGACTGAGTGGGGGTGGAAGTCACGTGCTCAGTCTGTAAAGTACAGACAGAAGCTGCAAGTACTGTCATTTCTGTCACGTACTGACACTTCGGATACCGAGAAGGACGACAGAGGAGCGTGCGATGCGGGAGAAGACCGAGCGGATCGTGCGCGAGTGGTCGGAGTCATGCGATGCGGAAGTGTCCATCGCTGTGCTCGGCGGCGCCTGGAAACCGAGCATCCTCACGCTGCTGGGCGAGCACGAGGTGCTGCGGTTCGGGGAACTCGGCCGCCTGTTGGAGAACCCGACAGCCCGCGTGCTCACCCGACAGCTGCGCGAGCTGGAGGAAGACGGCCTCATCACCCGCACCGTCTACCGGCAGGTGCCGCCGAAGGTCGAGTACCGCCTCAGCGAGCTGGGCACGAGCGCGACGCCCCTGCTCGTCGAGTTGACGCGGTGGGGCACGCAGTACGCCGAGCAGCAGCGCGCTGCGACGACCGTCTCCTGAGCCCGCGGTGTGAGTTCGCGGGGGCCGGTCACTCGCTGTCGAGGAAAACCCCGACGTGATCGGCCTCGTACACGAACTGCAGCGCCGTCCCGTCGGGGAAGCGCTCGGTCAGCTCCTTGGGCATGTTGGTGTCGAACGGCACCTCGACGGTCGCGGGGAACGCGCCGACGGCGCACCCCGTGTACATGGGCCCGTCATAGGTCCAGCCGTTGGACGAGTCGAAGTCGTCCTTGTCCGGCACCTGATCCGCTCTGGCCACCGTGAGGCAGTCCGAGCCGACCGAACCGTTGTAGTAACCGCCTGAGCTCTCCACGATGACCAACCCGTAGAAGTCGAACACCGCGGAGCTCGGACCCACCCCCATCCATCCGGCCGGGATCACCACGTCGGAGGTCGCGTCGAGCGTGGCGATCTGCGGAGCGCCAGCGGAGGAGGCGACGGGGGTGACCTTCACCAAGGCGAACGTGACGGCAGCCGACATCGCTGCCGCCGCGACGATCGCGACCACCCACAGGATCCTCGTCGTGCGCACCGAGAACCACGCCGCCAGACGCTCGGCGGGTTCCGCCGTCGGCGGGGCCGCATCGGCGTCGTCGGCCGAGGTGTCGAAGACGCCGAGCGCATCGTCTTCCGCGTCCTCGGGCTGTCGCCTCGACCGTCTGGTGCGGATCACCGGTTCCACAGCGCGCATCGGCTCCGAGTCGATGGTCTCCATCGCCGGTGCGGGCGGGACGACGTCCTCGGCCCTGGGCCTCGGCTGTCTCCGTGCCTCCAGCTGCTGGAGCCGTCGGAGTGCGGCGGGATCGTCCTCGATGTCCGCCGTCGGACCATAGGCGCGGGCCCGGAGGGCGCGAAGCTCTTCATCAGCCGCAGTGCTCATCTCCGGCATCGTCTCACACGGCGGAGCTCAGCCGCAGAACGCCGAGGCCGAGTCCTTGAGCTGTTCGATCGCTTCGACCGTCTCCGGAGCCTGCAGGTCTGTCATGCCGCCGATCTGCGTGGCGCCGGAGCGGATCAGATCGCCCAGCTGTCCGTCGACGTTCGCCGCGATCCCCTCGAGCGAGGCGACGAGGTCGTCGCGTGCGGCGTCGGCCTGCTCGGCCGAGACCGCGCCCTGATCGAGCAGCGCCTGGTACTGCCCGTAGGCATCGTCGATCGTGGTGCAGGTCGCCTGCACGTCGATCCCGACGGCGTCGCCCGCCATCTGCGTGACCTGCGAGCAGCCGGCGAGCGCCCCGGCACCGAGTCCGGCAGCGAGGACGAGAGGTAGGACCACGATTCGGCGCATGGCACGAGGGTAGCCGCTCGACCTGACGAGCCCCTGCGACCCGCCTCGGCGCCCCTGCTCGGAGCCGATGCACGGGCGCCGCCGTCTATCATCGCAAGCGCGCGGTGTCCGGGAGGTGGGGTGGGATGAAGGTCATGCTCGTGGACGACGACGCGGAGATCCGTCTCGGTCTCACCACCGCGCTGCGACGTCGCGGTCACACCGTCGAGACCGCCGAGGACGTCGCCTCCGCACGCCTGCTCGCGGAACGCACGACCCCCGACGTCGCGATCATCGACGTCATGCTCCCCGACGGCGACGGGTTCTCGCTGTGCCGGGAGATCCGGGCGCGCTGGGGCTTCCCCACCGTGATGCTGACCGCCCGTGACGAGGATGCCGACGTCGTCGTCGGTCTCGACGCGGGAGCGGACGATTACATCGCCAAGCCGGTCAGCGTGGCCGTGCTCGAGGCGCGTCTTCGGACGGTTCTGCGTCGCAGCTCCCGGCTCAGCGCGGAGCCGCTGCGGGTCGGATCCCTCGAGCTGCACGAGGACTCGGCGGAAGCTCTGGCGGGGGGCGAGGCCCTGCCGCTGAGCGCGACCGAGTTCCGCCTGCTGCATGAGCTGGCGCTGAACGACGGGCACACCCTCAGCCGTTCGCGCCTGATCGACGCCGTCTGGGCGCAGTCACCGCCCGACACCTCCCGCGTCGTCGACACCGCCATCCAGCGGCTGCGTGCGAAGCTGACCGCTGCGAACGTCGCGACTCCGCAGCTGGAGACCGTGCGCGGGATCGGATACCGGCTGCGATGACGGCCCGTCGCCGGCTCACGCTCCGCACCGCCATCGCCCTCGCCCTCATCGGCAGCACGGTCGCCGTCTCCGTCCTCGTCACCGGCGTCGTCGTCTTCACCGCGGGCAGGATCGTCTACGAGTCCAGGCAGCAGGGTCTGCTCGACGAGTTCTCGACGACGGCGGATGCCCTGTTCACGTCCATCTCCACGGTGTCTCCCGAAGACACGTGGAGCTACTACGCCGAGATCCTCCCCGGCGAGACGGTCATCATCGACCTCGGCAGTGGCCGCAGCGCGGGCGAACTCCGACCGGATCAGGTGCCGGACGCCCTGCGCATCGACGACAGCCGCCGCTCCGGCGAGGTGACCTCGCTGATGACCACGCTCGACGACCGAGAGGTGTTCTTCGTCTCCGTCGTCCGCGACGACCTCCCCCAGGACCCGAGCGGCCGCCTCGCCGTGGTCACCGCGTACTCGATGCAGCCGCAGCAGGAGCAGGTGCGGGAGCTGGTCGTCTCCGGGGTGCTCCTCAGCGCGGGCGTCGTGGTCCTCGTCGTCCTGCTCGAGCGCCTGCTGGGCGGTGCGCTGACGCGTCCGCTCCGCCGCCTCGTCGACACGGCGCGGGCCGTGGGCTCCGGCGAGGGCCCTCCGGCGTGGAAGGCGTCGTTCGACGACGTCGACCGTGTGGCCGACGCACTCCGCCTCTCTTCGGAACGCCTGGGCGACACCATCGGGCGGCTTCGACAGCGCGAGGCGGAGTCGAGGCAGCTCGTGAGCGACGTCGCCCACGAGCTGCGCACCCCCCTCACCTCGATGATGGCGGTCGACGAGATGCTCGACGACGACGAGCAGACGACGGCCGAGGAGCGAGCGGTCGCCACAGCGGTCGTGCGCACGGGGACGCGCCGGCTGCACACCCTGATCGAGCACCTGCTCGAGCTCTCCCGCCTCGACGCCGGAGTCGCACGCGTGCACCGCACGACCGTGGTGCTGCACGACCTGCTCGCCGATGTGGTCGACACGACGGGAGTCGACGTCGACGAGCTGTCGGTCGCGCCGAGCCTGCGACTGCGTACCGATGCGGCACGACTGCACACCGTGGTGGCCAATCTGCTCACGAACGCCTCCCGCCACGGGCGCCCGCCGGTCGTCATCCGCGTGCGGGAGGACGGTGACGTGCTGCACATCGACGTCGGCGACCACGGGCCCGGCATCGCCGGCGCCGACAGCGAGCGGGTGTTCGACCGGTTCGTCACGACGGATCGGTCGCGCTCGGACGGCGCCGGGACCGGACTCGGACTCGCGATCGCTCGTGACAACGCCCGCCTCCTCGGCGGTGATCTCGCGCTGCTGTCCGGATCCCCGGGCGCGACCTTCCGGGTGACCGTTCCTCGGCTGTGACACTCGTGTGACATTCGTGCTCGACACTGGCTGCTCGCCGATGCCGAGAGGTCTTCCCCATGAGTCTTCCCCCGCTTCCTGCTCCGAGCCGACGGCGCCGGAGGCGCCTCCGGCGCTTCCTCACCCTGGCCGCCGTCGCGGTCCTGGTCATCGGCGGGGGCACGGTGGCCGTCGCGGCGCTCCGGCTGTCCCAGAACGTCACCACGGTCGAACTGCACCCCGCCCGTACGGATGAGCCTCCCGTCGTGGCGGATTTCGACGGCGCATTCGATGTGCTGCTCGTCGGCTCGGACGGCCGCGCGGGGCAGGGAGCCCAGTACGGAGAGGGCGGAGACGTCGAAGGCAGCCGGAACGACGTCACCCTGCTGCTGCACGTGAACGACGCTCACGACGCGGCGACCGTGATCTCCTTCCCCCGCGACCTGCTCGTCGACATGCCCTCCTGCAGCGATCCCGACACCGGGAAGACGTGGGCTGCGGGGCACCGGGTGCAGTTCAACGAGTCGCTCTCCCGCGGCGGGCTGGGCTGCGTCGCCTCGACGGTCACGGCCCTCACCGGTATCGATCTCGCCTACGCGGCGGAGATCAGCTTCACGGGGGTGATCGATGCCTCGAACGCCGTCGGCGGCGTGCCGATCTGCTTCGCCGGCCCCGTCCACGATCGCCACTCCGGACTGGAGATCCCCGAGGCCGGGACCTACGACCTCAGCGGCGAGCAGGCCCTGGCGCTTCTGCGTTCGCGCTACGGCATCGGGGACGGGAGCGATCTGGCTCGCATCTCGACCCAGCAGGTGTTCCTCTCCTCGCTCGTGCGGACGCTCCGTGACCAGTCGACCCTGACCGACCCGGTGAAGCTGTACGGCATCGCCGACGCGGCGACCAGGAACATGACGCTGTCGACCCCGCTCGCCGACCTCGGCACGCTCGCCTCGATGGCGAAGGTGTTCAGCGACCTGCCGCTCGAGAACATCGCGTTCGTGTCGTACCCGCACCTTCCCGCGGGTGACCGCGTCGTCCCCGACGAGCAGTCGGCCGCCGCGCTGATGGAGCGGGTGATCTCCGGTGAGACGGTGAGCATCAGCTCCGACCACACCGGCCGTGGCAGCGAGCTCTCCCCGCCGGCCACCCCGCCGTCCGACGACTCCGAGGGCGCGGAGACGACGCCACCGGAGACGACACAGCCCGATACGACACGGCCCGATGCGAACACCCTGCCGTCGAACGTCGACGGGCAGAGCGCGGCCCAGGACACCTGCGTGCGTCCGAACGCCGGATAGCGGCGCCGCGACAGGTCAGTGGTCGCGTGCGGGCGGATCGAGCGGAACGCGGGAGTTCAGGATGAGCAGCGCGACGCCCCCGACGGCGGAGATCGCGGCGGGGATCCAGAACAGCTGGGGAAGGCCGAGCCACAGCGAGCCGATGCTTCCCACGAAACCTCCGACGGCGGCGTTGATCGCATAGGAGCTCATGAAGACGCTCGTGGCCATGCCGACGCGGGTGGGGACGAGGCGTTGGGCCACGGTGATGCCCAGCACTCCGAAGGTGGCGATCACTCCTGCCATCAGCACCTGCCCCACGATGAGCGGGACGATGTGCGGCGTGATCTGGCCCGCCGCGGCATAGGAGATGTGCGCGGCGACCGCCATCAGCGCACCTGCCGTGAGCACGCGGGCGAGGCCGAAGCGTGTCGCGAGTCGTGCGGCGAACGGCATGAGGAGGAGCTCGACGAGGGGCTGGAAGCCGATGATCGCCCCGCGCACGCCGGCGTCGACGCGCAGCTCGCCGTCCATGTACAGCGGCAGGTAGGCGAGCTTCACGGTCTCACCGCACATGATGAGCACGTAGATCGCGGTGAAGACCAGGAGGGGCAACATGGAGCGCGGGTGCGGAACGGGCGGCTCGGTGGGCGAGGAGACGGCCTGGCCTGGCTCACGGATCGGCGTGGACAGCGCCCGCCGTGCCGCGGCCGAGTCGGACTTCACACCGATGAGGGGCACGAGCGAGAGCAGCACGCAGAGGCCGGTCACGAGCAGCAGGGGACGCAGACCGATGACAGCGCCAAGGACGGCGCCGATGACCGGCCCGACGATCCACCCGAACGCCATGGCCATCCGCATCACGGCGACGACCTCGTTGTCGGCGGGCGTCGGCCTGCGGTTGAGCTCGTCCCGCACCGCGGCCTGCAACTGCGCCGCCCCCGCTCCGGCTGTGCTCAGCAGCAGCATGTTGATGGCGAACGGCATCCACGCCTGCATGGCGACCGCCATCAGGACCCATCCGAGGAACCCCGCGATGGCGGAGAGCCGGAAGACCAGCAGTCGCGAGCCGGCGCGGTCGGACAGTGAGCCCACGAGGTATCCGGCGATCGGCGCGGTGAGGTTGGTCAGGAAGTAGAGGCCGGCCTGAGCCGTGGACAGATGCAGCTCTCCCACGAGGAACAGCGTGATCTGCGGGACGGTGACGGAGATCCCGATACCGGAGATGACCAGGCTGATGAAGACTCCGCGCAGGAGCCGGGAGCGGAGGATGTAGCGCGACGCGGACAGCGGTCTGCTCGACGATTCCGCGGTCTCCGAAAGCCGAGATGCCACGCAGAACCATCCTCGTGTGCCGTGCGAAAGGGGGGGGAACGGCCATGCTATCGAGGACGGAGCGCGTGGAGACTCGAGCCGGCGGTGCCGGCTCGAGTCTCCACTGCTGCTGTCCGGACTGCCGCTGTCCGGACCCCCGCTATCCGGCTGTGGCCGTCAGCGTGAACGGGACGGTCGCAGCGTTTCCCGCGACGTCGTACACGACCAGGGTGTTCGCCCCGGCGACGGCTCCGAAGGCTCCAGGCTTCACGAAGTTGAGGTCGGACCAGACGTTGTCCGTCAGATCCTTCGCCACCCCGTTGAGGGTCAGTCGATCCACCTTGCCCGCGTCGTGGAGCTTGTACGACACCAGACTGTGGGCGCCGTCGGCCCCGACGGTGAACTGTCCGCCGTCCTTGACCGTGACCGTGGGGGCGGTGACATCGAGGGTGAAGTTCACGGTGGCCGTGTTGCCGGCCACGTCGTACACAACGAGCGTGTTGGACCCTTCCACTGCGCCGAACGCCCCTGGCACCACCGAGTTCAGGTCGGACCAGACATCGTTCGTCAGATCCTTCTCGACGCCGTTGAGCGTCAGCCGATCGATCTTGCCGGCATCCTGGAGCTTGAACGACACCTTGCTGTAGACGCCGTCACGTCCGACCGTGAAGTCGGGCCCGCTCTTGACGGTCGCGACGGGTGCGGTGGTGTCCTCGGCAGCGGCCGTGACCGAGAGGTCGCGAAGACGCCCGAAGTTGTCGAACGAGCCGAAGCCCACCCGCCCCTCGGGGAAGGTCTTGTCGTTCGCGGTCATCAGCGGGGTGTCGAGCCCGTCGACGTAGACGGCGATGTCGCCGCTGTCGGCACAACGGAGCACGCGCACGTCGTGCCACTCCTCGTCGGTGACCGCCGGCGGTGCACCGACCGCGCCGTCCCACTGGTCGTCGATCCGCTCCCGGTCGGCCTTGTCCACCTTGAAGATGCCGTTGTGCGGGTAGATCGAGTTGTCCTGCGAGAGGTGCGCGTAGTAGTACTCCGTGTCCGACTTCCACCCGAAGACGATGATGACGTCGCGGTTGTTGACCGATGCCTTCTCGTCCAGCCGCACCTGCCCGGTGAGGTCGAACGAGCCGAGCTCTTCACCCTGCGTGAGCACGGCGTACTCGAACGGTCGGCGGATCCCGTCGTTCGGGTTGGTTCCCGCCTCGGTGAGCACGACCTCGTCACCGGGGAAACTCCACTTCGCCGGAGTCCGCGGCGCCCAGTCGTCCTTCGCCATCACATCGGTGAGGGTCTCCCCGTCCGGAGTGCACGCGGGCGGGGCCGGCGGCACGACGGGCGGCACCGCGTACAGCGCGTACTGCGCGGCGACCTGTTCCGGCGTCGGCACCGTGTCGAGCAGCATGATGTCATCCATCCGTCCGTTGAACGGGTTGGCCTCCTTCGTGTTCTGCGGGAAGCTCCCGCCGATCTTGATGCCGGCCGGCGCGGTGTCTGACGTGGCCCCCTCTCCCCACGGATTCGCCGCGGTGTACTTCCCCGCGAGTTCCTCGCCGTTCATGAACAGCTTCATCTCACCCGCGGCGAAGTCGAAGGTCGCGGCGAGATGCACCCACTGCCCCTTCTTGAGGATCTCGTTCCAGGGCAGGTCAGCCGCGAACGTCCAGGAGCCGGCACCGTCGACGCGGCGCCCGAGTGCCACGAGCTTGAGTTCGCCGTCGACGGTGATGACCTCGAGCAGCGCCCGCACGGCATGTCCGTCGGAGGTGCCGGTGAGCACACCCGCGAGGCCGATAGCGTTGTACACGTCGTCGGGATTCGCGGTCCCCGAGTTCAGGGCAGGGTGGTCACCGGTCGGCTTGAACCAGCCCATGACGGACGCCTTGTCGGTATCGGCGAATCGGTCGAGCGACTCCACACCCTTCGCGTCGTAGATGCCCGCCTTCCAGTCGTCGTTCGAGGCGGTGCGCGGACTCATCTGCTGCGTCTGCAGCGCGTCGCCCGCACCCGGGTAGGCGCGATCCGCGACCCGCATCTCCACTCCGCCGTTGATCAGCGAGATGGGGGTGCCGGAGCGTCCCTGGTCGAGCTCGACCGTCGGCTTCGCGTCATCCGGGTGATCGAAGTCGTGATGCGTGACGAGGTTCGGCGCGAGCGCCGGGAGGACGAACGGGTTGGCCGGCTCATCGACCGAACGCGCACCCGTCACCTTCCAGATCTTGCCGTTCGCCTTGGACACCAGGTAGAGCTCGCCGTCGGCATCGGAGCCGAACCGCAGGTCGACGCGCTTGTCGCCCACCAGCTCCTGGAACGTGGTCTCCACGCCGTCGGCGAAGACTCGCAGCTCCTCGATCGTGGCGAGGTCGGCGATGTCGCCGTCATTGCGCACCATCTCCGCGGCGTCCGTGGAGAGCACCCAGCCGCGCACCAGATCGGTGAAGAGGTATCGCCCCTGCAGCTCGGGGATCTCGCCGCGGTAGACGAACCCGCCGTTCACGGCCACTCCCGCGTCACCGGTCTGACCGGGGTCGCGGTTGTGGTCGTAGGCGGCCACCGGATAGGTGAAGCCGTTCTCGGCGTCGTCCTCCGGCAGCGGGAAGATCTGTCGGTTCTCCGCCAGGAAGGAGCCTTCGCGCACCGACCAGCCGAAGTTGTCTCCCGGCTCGACGGCATAGACCGACTCGACCTGCCATTCGCCGATGTGCGCGAGGTACATGGTGTGGTCACCCTCGGGGTCCCAGCTGATGCGGTGCGGGTCGCGCATGCCGACGGCGTAGATCTCGGGAAGAGCACCGGCCTCGTCGACGAACGGGTTGTCCCCCGGCACGCCGTACTCGCCGTTCTCGCTGTCGTCGCCTGTCGGATTCACGCGCAGGATCTTCCCCTGCGGCGTCGCCAGGTCCTGCGGGTTGCCGTTGCCCACACCGTTGCCGCCGTCGCCGACGAGGATGTACAGGTTGCCGTAGTCGGCGTCGCCCGCGGACACGGTCGGGTTGAACGCGATCTGCTGCACGGTGTGCACGCGTCCGGCGAAGGGGATCCGCATCACCTCGCGGTGCGTTCCCGAGAAGGTCTCAGCGGAGGGATCGCTCGCCTTCCATTCGGTGATCACACTGTGGAATGCCGTGGTGCCGAAGGCCGGGAAGTCGGGAGTGTCTTCGGTCAGCGCCGTGCCGCCCTCGGTGTGAACGGTGTAGAACAGCCCGTTCTCGGCGAAGTCGGGGTGGAACTCGGCGGATCCGAGACCCGTTCCGAGCCCCGCGCTGTTGTGGAAGTTGTCGATGAACTCGTTGCGGACGTTGAGGTACGGCACGTACTCGCCCGATTCCTTGTCGACCAGGTAGAGGATGTCGTTGTTGTCGGGGACCATCAGCCGACCGGAGTCGTCCGGCACCTCATCGAGGTGCGTGATGCGGTTATGGCGCACCAGGCGCTGGTCCTGCGTGGCCGGCGTCGTCTGCGACTTCGGCAGCTGCGCGAGCTCGGTCACCTCGATGCCGAGATCGGCGAGTGCGGGGTCGGGAAGCGGGTTGAGCAGCGGCTCGCTCGCCGTGTCGCCGGGCGCGCAGTCGCCGGGGTTGCCCGTCGCGATCGCGAGGTTCTCCCCGGTGTTGTCGACCGCGACGTCGTCGAGGAGCAGGCGCCCGGTGCTCGTGGCGCCGTTCTTCCAGAAGAACCGGTCGAGCGCGCCGTTCACGGCCTGCCGGAAGCCGAACTGCTGCTCTGTCCCCTCCGGGAGGCGGGTCTGCTCCTCGTACGCGCCACCCTGGCTGTACACGGTGACCTTGTCGGTCGCGTTGTCGGCGACGATCCACACGCACTGCCAGGCGTCCTTCGACCACACGCCGGCGGGCTTGAAGGCGCCGCCGTCGCGCACGCGCAGCACGTCGTCGTTCTGGTTGTTCACGTAGG
Organism: Microbacterium sp. Ag1; assembly: GCF_001005635.1. NCBI lineage: Bacteria > Bacillati > Actinomycetota > Actinomycetes > Micrococcales > Microbacteriaceae > Microbacterium > Microbacterium sp. Ag1. The sequence continues at coordinate 238,228 of NZ_LBCR01000027.1, read as the reverse complement.
CCCGACTGTTCGCGTAGTCGTTCGGCGCATCCACGTCGGTGAGCCCGAACGAGGTGTCGACGCTGCCGGTGCGGAGGAACCGGAAGAACAGTGTGCCGGTGTCTCCCTCCGCGATGGCGGGAATGGCGCGATACGACTGCTGCCCTCCCCCGACGGACTCGACGACCTGGTTGTTGCCGTTCAGCGGATCGGCGATCACGCGCGGGGCCGCCGACGCCGCCCATCCGTCCTGACCGTTCAGCGCCACGCGCTCGTACGTCTCGAAATCGATCAGCTCGGTGAAAGGCTCCGCTGCGGCAGCGGGCGTCGCGGTCAGCAGGGCTCCGACGACGGCCGCTGCAGCGACCAGCGCACCTGTTCGTCGCACCCCGAAGGATCGAGGGGGTGGTGCCGCCGACCGGGTGCTCGAGCTTGCGGGTCGCATGATTCGTTCGTGCATCAGAAACCTCTCAACGTCGTCGTCGTGCGGTGTCGTGCCGATGGTTCGTGCCCCTTCCCCGGGGCGGCACTGCAGCGGGGAAGACGTGAAGCGGTACTGCAGCTCAGGGCGGAAGCGCTCTCGCAAGCGCTTCCGCCGAATGGACGAGAGAGGCGGAAGGAGGCAGCGACTGCCTCCTTCCGCCGAGGATCAGCCCGCGTCGGCGACCGAAGGTTTGCCGCCGAGATACAGTGCGGCCAGGGTCGGGTCGGCGAGCAGCTCGGACGCGGGGCCCGAGATGTGCACCCGGCCGAGGTCGAGGACGCACCCGATGTCAGCGGTCTCGAGGGCCCGCCGCGCATTCTGCTCCACGAGCAGCACGGCGGTCCCTGCATCGCGCATCCGCACGATCTGCTCGAACACCTTCTCGGTCGTCTTCGGGTCGAGCCCCATCGACGGCTCATCGAGCAGAACCACCTTGGGGCTGACCATGAGCGACCGCGCGAACTCCACCTGCTTCTGCTGACCGCCGGACAGGAGGCCCGCGAGCTGCTTCCACCGCTCCCCCACGATGGGGAAGAGGTTCTGCACGAACTCGACGCGCTCCTGGATGACCTTCTGGTCCTTCAGGGTGAAGGCACCCAGCATCACGTTCTCGCCGACCGTCATCTCGCGGAAGACGCTGTGCCCCTGCAAGACGTGCGCGAGTCCGTGACGCAGCATCGACTGCGGCCCCTCGCCCGTGATGTCCCGGCCGTCGACGGTGATGTGTCCGGATCGGGGCTTGAGCATGCCGCTGGCCACCTTGAGCACGGTCGATTTGCCGGCGCCGTTCGGGCCGACCAGGCACACCACCGATCCCGGTGGCACTTCGACCGTGAGACCCCTGAGCACGAGAGCGGCACGTCCGTAGCCCGCCTCGATGTCACGCAGCTCGAGCAGGTTCTTCGTTTCAGACTCCAAGGTAGGCCTCCAGGACTCGCGGGTCTTGCTGGATGATCTCCGGCGTTCCCTCGGCGATCTGGCGACCGCGGTCGAACACCACGACGTGATCGCACAGGCTCATGACCATCTCCATGTTGTGCTCGACGATGATGAACGTCTTGCCCTCGTCGTTGAGCTCGCGCACCAGGGTGGCGATGCGTCCGATGAGGGCGGGGTTCACACCTCCTGCCGGCTCGTCGAGCATGATCGTGTCGGGTTCGCCCATGAGCACGCCGGCCAGTTCGAGCAGCTTCTGCTGGCCGTAGCTGAGGTTGCGCGCCTCGGCGTGCTCGAGGTGGTCGATGCCGACGCGCCGCAGCCAACCGCGCGCCCGCTCCAGCTCATCGGGGTCGTGGGCCGAGCGCAGCTGCTGACGGATGCTCGTGCTGCGCACGGCAACGAGCAGGTTCTCCATCACCGTCATGCGGGGGAACACCCGGCACAGCTGGAAGCTGCGTCCGATGCCCGCGCGTGCGATGCGGTCGGGTGACTTGCGCGTGATCGCCTGTCCTCGATAGCGCACTTCTCCGGAGTCCGGCTTGATCATGCCGGTCACGCAGTTGAAGAAGGTGGTCTTCCCGGAGCCGTTCGGCCCGATCAGTCCGTTGACCTTGCCCTCCTGGAACGTGACCGTGGCGCCGTCGACCGCTGTGACGCCGCCGAACGACTTCGTCATCGCGACGGTGCTGAGGCTCTCGAGCGTGGCTGTGGGCTGAGCGGCTGTGTGCTGAGCCGTGGGGGCATTCATGACGACGTCTCCTTCGTCGAGGCATCCGCTGTTCGCGTCCTGTTCTGCTCCAGCAGCTCGCCGGCGGTCACCTCACGGATCGACGCGGCGCTCGACGACCGGGTGAAGAGGCCCTTCACCGCCGGGATGATGCCGTCCGGCATGAAGAGCACGACGATGCCGAGCAGGATGCCCGTCGCGATCAGGTGGAACTGCGTGTCGCCGAACTCGAGCTTGAAGTACTCCAGCGCGATGCCGACGACGACCGCTCCGAGCAGGGGACCGAAGAGGTTCCGCACCCCGCCGAGCAGCGCCATCAGCACCATGTACGAGCCGATCAGGATCGAGAACTGGAAGATCGGATCCAGGTCGCCGAACCAGAGGGCGTAAAGTCCGCCGCCGAGCGAGACGAACAGGGCCGACAGCACGTAGGCGATCAGCTTGTACCTCGTCGTCGGCACGCCCAGCGCCTGGGCTTTGTCCTCGTCTTCGCGGATGGACTTCAGCGCCGTGCCGAACTTCGACCGGTCGATGATCCACCACGCCACGAGGGCCACCGCGAGGAGGCCGGCGAACAGATAGTAGAAGATGCGGTGGTGCTCCGGCCGCAGCACGTCGAACGGACGCGGGACGTTCAGTCCCTCCGATCCGCCGGTCACATCCCGCCAGCTCTGGAACACCAGGAGCATGATCAGCACGAAGGCGATCGAGACGATCACGAACGAGGCTCCGCGCACGCGGAGGGCCGCGATGCCGATCGGGATCGCGATGACCGCCACGAGGACCGCGGCCAGGATCCAGGCCAGGAATCCCGGGAGGTCGAGGTACTTGATCAGCAGCCCGGTGCCATAGGCTCCGAGCCCGAAGTAGGCGGCGTGGCCGAGGGAGATGTACCCCGTGAAGCCGCCCATGAAGTTCCACCCGGTCGACAGCACGGCGTAGTTGAGGATCACCACGCCCGCCGACAGGATGTAGGGGTTCGGGGCGATGGTGGGGAACGAGAGGACGAGCGCCGCCCCCACGATCAGGAGGACGATGTTCACCCACTTCGTGGAGGTCCTGCGGACCGGGGCGGGTGGAGCGATCACGACCGTCTCGGTGGCGATCGGCTCTCGGCTAGAAACGCTGGGCAAGACGACCTCCGAAGAAACCTTGCGGACGGAACATGAGCGTGGCGAACAGGGCGACGTAGAAGATCGTCTGCGCCCACGTCGGCCCCAGCGGGAGCTGGAGCAGGCTCTGCGCGACCCCGAGCACGAGGGCGGCGATGGCGGCACCGGGGATGCTGCCGAGGCCGCCGACGACGATGATCGCCATGAGCGGGCCGATCCAGTGCCAGTGCAGCGAGGGGTAGATCGTGGCGTCGAGCGAGAGCGCGGTGCCCCCAATCGCCGCCGTCGCGAGTCCGAGCCCGAATCCGTAGCCGGCGACGCGGTCGGTGTTGATGCCGACCAGCCGTGCAGCCTCGGGGTGCTGGATCGTCGCCCGCAGCGCCTGGCCGAACTTGGTGTACTTGAGCAGCACGAACAGGAGGGCGAGGGCCACGGCCGCGAGACCGAAGGCGATGAGCTTGACCACCGGAACCTGCGCGCCGAAGACCTCGAGGCTCGCGCTCGCGTACGGCAGCGGGATGCGGCGTTGGGTGCCGGAGAAGAAGAACCCGAGCGCTCCCTCGATGATGAGCGCCACCGCGAAGGTGAGCAGCACCGACATCATGGTCAGGGTCAGGGGCTTGAGCCTCGACACCAGCAGACGCTGCATCACGACGCCGGTCACGAAGAACAGCGGCACGGTGACCACGAGCGACACCAGCGGATCGATGCCCGTCTCCCGGTTGAACCACCAGGCGAGGTAGGCGGCCAGGATGAGGAAGGCCGAGTGCGCGATCATGACGACGCGCATGATCCCGAAGTACAGCGTGAGCCCGGCCGCCAGGAGGGCGTAGAGCCCTCCCAGCAGGATGCCGAGGATCAGGCTTTGCAGCAGCAGTGCTCCACTCACGCGCAGATCACCACGTCGGCTTCGGGTACAGGAAGTCGGCTTCCTTGACGTCCTCGGGGAGGACGATCAGGATCTCGCCGTCGATCCACTGCTGGATGAGGTGGGCGCCGGTGGGCTTGCCCGTCTCGTCCCAGCTGAGGGGACCGACGACCGTCTCGACCTCGTTGTCGCGCAACCAGTCGATGAGCTTCTGCTGGCAGTCGCCCTGCTCGGCGCAGCCCACGGCCTCCACCGCCGCCGCGACGACCTGACCGGTCGTATAGGCGTTCGCCTCATCCTCGGATGGCGGGTTGCCGTGCATCTCGGTGTACTTCTCGACGAACTCGACGTTGCTCGGGAACTGCGACTTCGGCGAGTAGCCGGTCGGCGCCAGGATCCCCTCGGTCGCGCCGCCGATCGCCGACGCGAACTCCGGGTTGGTGGGAGCGGTGGAGAACGCGGCGAGCTCGGGCTGATAGTTCAGCTGCTGCAGCGCGATGATCAGGTTGACCGCGTCCTGGTACTGCGTCCCGCCGATCACGATGTCGGCGTTCGACTGCGCGATCTTCGCGGCGATCGTGGAGAAGTCGGTGGTGTTGGGCGGGTAGACCTCGTTCACGAGGATATCGACGCCCGCATCCTCGAGCTTGTCGCGCAGGCCATAGGCAGTGCCCTGCGCGAAGGGGTCGTCCATCGCCGCGACGGCCGCGGTCTCGGGACGCTGGTCCTCGGGAAGGGCCAGCAGGTACTCGGCGAGGTTGTTGTAGTGGTCGTTCGCGATCGCGGGGGCGGCGTAGAAGAGGTTGTCGAAGCCCTGCTCGAAGACCTCCTCCGCGGCACCGGCCGGCTCGACGAACAACATGCCGTACTCCTGCGCGACGCGGGCGGAGGGGACGACGAGACGAGTGGAGAACGGGCCGAACACGAGGTCGACGCCGTCCTGCGCGATCAGCGACTCGTAGTCGGAGACGACCCGGTCGGCGTTGGACTGGTCGTCGAGGATCTTCAGCTCGACCTGCCGCCCGAGCAGTCCGCCGTTCTCGTTGACGATGTCGCGCCAGGCTTCGTACCCGCGCTCGACGCCCTTCCCCGGCTCCGAGAAGTCTCCGGTGAGGGGAAGCGAAATGCCGATGACGATGGGATCATCGGCGCCACCTCCCCCACCCTGGTCGCCGGTTCCGGAACAGGCCGTAACCGTGAGCGCGGCGATCGAGAGCGTTCCGATCGCCGCAGCGATCCGTCGACCGTGTCTGGGTGCAGTCATCCGAGTCTCCTACGTCATCGTAGCGAAAGCGCTTTCGTAAGCGCTTCCGCCACTATAGTGGGACGGAAGAACGAAGAGCAACCTACAGCGCAATCAGCGTCGATCTTGCTCCTCAGGGGGAGGCTTCGTGAAGCGTGAGGGCGCGCCACGACTCATCGACGTGGCCGAGGCTGCCGGGGTCTCCCTGGCGAGTGCCTCCCGGGCGATGACCGGCGGCTCGGGCATCTCCCCCGAGGTGGCGGCACACGTGCGCGTGATCGCGAAGCAGCTCGGCTATGAGCCGAACATGCACGCACGGGGCCTGGCCGGCGGGCTCGTGCCGACCATCGGGCTCGTGGTGCACGAGATCGGCGACCCGTACTTCTCCGACATCGCCAGCGGCGTCATCCGCAGTGCGACCCTCGAGAACCGCTCGGTGCAGATCGCGCAGGCCGACCGCACACCCGACAGCGAGCTCGCCCAGGTGAAGTCGCTGCTGCGTCAGCGCGTCGGCTCGATCATCATCGCGGGTTCCGGGTACGCCGACTCCGATCGCGAGCAGGGCATGTCCGAAGCGCTCCTCGACTTCACCCTCGCCGGCGGACGCGCCGCGGTCATCGGTCGACACCACCTCCCCGTCGACGCCGTGCTGCCGGACAACCACGGCGCCGGCGTCTCCGTCGGGCGTCACCTGGCCGGGCTGGGGCACCGCAGGATCGGTGTCGTCGCCGGCCCCCTCGACCTCAACACGGTCGCCGACCGCATCGCCGGGCTGCGCGAGGGCACCGACGGCACCGGCGTGGAGCTCACCGTCATCTCGCGCGCGTTCACCCGCGAAGGCGGCATCGAGGGCGCAAGGGAGCTGCTCGATCGCGACGTCACGGCCATCGTCGGGCTCAACGACGCCATGGCCATCGGCATCCTCAGCGAGCTGCGACAGCACGGCATCCGCGTGCCAGAGGAGATGTCCGTCGTCGGGTTCGACGACATCGCCGTGGCCGCCGATGTGGCCCCGGCTCTCACGACCGCGCGGATCCCCATGTTCGACATGGGCCGGCACGCGGTGTCCCTCATCCTCCGACCCGCGAGCGATGAGGCTCGCACGATCGAGACCACGCACGAGCTGATCGTGCGGGGTTCCTCCGGCCCACCGCGCACCGCTCCCGTCGCGATATGACAGCCCCAGTCCGACTTCTGGCTGTCATATCGCGACGGGAGCAGTCAGGAGGCGCCCGCGGTCGCTGACTCCAGCTTCGACATCACCTGATTGATCGTGAAGGACGCCGACTTCTGACGAGCGGGGAACTCGGCGAGGGACTGCAGCATCCGGCCCACGTAGGCCTGCGCCGGCACGAACAGGAAGACGTGGTCGAGCACCCAGTCCCAGTAGGTGTTCGAGGTGATGTCCGCGCGCTCATACGGGTCGGTGCGCAGGTTGAACAACTTCGGGAATCTCAGCTCGATGTACGGCTCCTGCCAGACCTGCAGCGTTCCCACGGCGCGCTGCTCGAGGAACACGAGCTTCCAGTTCTCGAAGCGCAGGGCCGTGAGATCGCCGTCGTCGGAGACGTAGAAGAAGTGCCGACGCGGACTGTGCTCGACGGCGCCGGTGATGTAGTCGAGCTGGTCATGACCATCGAGGTGCACTGTGAACTGCTCGCCGTGCAGCTCGGTCCCCGCTGCCAGCCTCTCGGCGATGTCACCGTCGCCCACGGCCGCCAGCAGCGTCACGAACCAGTCGTTGTGGCTGACGATGCCGTTGAGAGTCGTCCCCGCCGGGATGCGTCCGGGCCAGCGGACCATCGCCGGCACTCGATACGCGCCCTCCCAGTTGGAGTTCTTCTCGTTGCGGAACGGCGTCATGCCCGCGTCCGGCCAGCTGTTCATGTGGGGTCCGTTGTCGGTGGAGTACATCACGATGGTGTTCTCGGCGAGGCCGAGCTCGTCGAGAAGGTCGAGCAGACTGCCGACGACGTCGTCGTGATCGAGCATCGTGTCGTGGTAGTTCGACTGCCAGCGGCCGGCACGCCCCTTGCTCTCCTCCTTGGTGTGGGTGCGGAAGTGCATATGCGTGGAGTTGAACCAGACGAAGAAGGGAGTGTCGTCCTCTGCCTGGGTACGGATGAAGTCGGCCGCCGCGTCGCGGAACTCCTCGTCGACCGTCTCCATCCGCTTCTTCGTCAGGGGGCCGGTGTCCTCGATGCGCTGGGTGCCGTCGCCGTTCGCCCAGGAATGGATGACGCCGCGCGGACGGAACCGCTCACTGAAGCCGGGGAACTCCTCATCCGTCGGGTAGTCGGGGTGCTCCGGCTCCTCCTCGGCGTTGAGGTGATACAGGTTGCCGAAGAACTCGTCGAAGCCGTGCGCCGTCGGCAGGTGCTCGTCGCGGTCACCGAGGTGGTTCTTGCCGAACTGTCCCGTCGCGTAGCCGTGGTGCTTGAGCGCGTCGGCGATCGTGGGGTCTTCGGGCTGCAGTCCCAGCTTCGCCCCCGGCATCCCGACCTTGGTGAGTCCGGTGCGGTACGGGTTCTGCCCCGTGATGAAGGCCGCGCGCCCGGCGGTGCAGCTCTGCTCGCCGTAGTAGTCGGTGAACTTCACGCCCTCGTCGGCGATCCGGTCGATGTTGGGGGTCCGATAGCCCATCAGACCATCGGAGTAGGTGCTCAGGTTGCTGATGCCGATGTCATCGCCCCAGATGATGAGGATGTTGGGCTTCTCAGCCATGGGAGACTCCTTGCTTCAACCGGTGAGGCGAGGGCGATCACCCTCGGTCGAAGCCAAACAGTTCCCCTCACGGAAACCCAGCGGGTCTCACTCGGAGCGGGTGAGCCGGAACCCGATGTGCGACATGCCCGTGTCCTCGGCCTGCGGGGAGCGCGCCGCCGGCCGGAAGCGCAGGCAGTAGTCGGGCGAGCAGAGGTGCGATCCGCCTTTGAGAACGCGGCGCGGAATGTCGGGGAATCCCTCCTGCGCGCTCGCGGCAGCCAGGAGGTTCGTGCGCTTGCCGGCATCGACGGGGGTGCCCGAAAGGCGGAGGTGGCGCGGGGTGTAGAAGTCGGTCGTCCACTCCCAGACGTTCGCGATCATGTCGTAGAGGCCGTAGCCGTTCGGAGGGTACGAGCCGACCGGGGCCGTGCCGCCCACCCCCTGGTTGTCGTAGGGGAAGCGTCCGAGCCACGAGTTCGCCTGCGCGACGCCGCCCGGGTAGGCCTCGTCACCCCATGCGAAACGAGCACCCTCGAGACCGCCGCGGGCCGCGTACTCGTGCTCGGCCTCGGTGGGCAGTCGCATCCCCACCCAGTCGGCGTACGCGACCGCATCCTCGAAGGCGACGTGCACGACCGGATGCTGCAGCCGGTCGTCGATCGACGAGTCGGGGCCGAACGGCCGACGCCAGTACGCTCCCGGCTGCCAGCGCCACCAGTTGCGCCAGTCCCCGAGGTTCGTCGGGCCCGACGTCGGCGTGAACACCATCGCCCCGGGCACGAGGTCGGCCGGATCCGCACCGGCGAAGGCCGCGGGATCGAGTGGACGCTCCGCGACCGTGACGTACCCGGTCGCATCGACGAACTCGGCGTACTGGGCGTTGGTCACCTGGTAGCGATCGATGAAGAACGAGGCGACCTCGCGCTCGTGCACCGGGCGCTCATCGGGGTAGAAGTCCTCGGATCCCATCAGGAACGTACCGCCGGGGATGTGGACCATGTCGCGGGAGTTCGTCACGAGACCGAGCGTAGTGTCCGGTTCGCCCGCGGTCCGGGTGATCTGGGAAGATCATCCGCATGATCACCGTTCATCTGCGCTACGAGATCGATCCGGACAAGCTGGACGAGTTCACCGACTACGGCCGCACCTGGATCCGTCTCGTCGAGAAGCACGGCGGCACCCACCACGGCTACTTCCTGCCGAGCGAGGGCGACAGCGACGAGGCCTTCGCCCTGTTCACCTTCCCCTCCCTCGCGGAGTACGAGGTGTATCGGACGGCATCCAAGACCGATCCGGAGTGCATCGAGGCCTTCGACTTCGCGCGCAGGACGCAGTGCATCCGTCGATACGAGCGCCGCTTCCTCAGCCCGGTCTTCGACGGAGCGTAGGCGTGGACGCACCGGCCGTCGACGTCTCCGCGCTCACGGAAGTCGCCACCCTGACGACCCCGCGGCTGCGACTGGAACCGCTCGGCGTCGCGCACATCGACGGCGTGTGGGAGGGGCTGTTCGACGAGGAGAGCATGCGGCTCACCGGCACGCGCCAGACGTTCACCCGCGAGGCGGTCGTGCGGCATCTCGAATCGATCGGCGGCAGAGACGACCGCGCGGACTGGGCGATCATCGACCTCGAGACCGGCGGGTACGTCGGCGAGGTCGTGCTCAACGAACTGGAGGCGGACGATGCGGCGATGAACTTCCGCATCGCCCTGAACCCCGGTCGCCTCGGACGCGGCTTCGGCACCGAGGCCACGCACGCCGTTCTCGACCACGCGTTCGACCGCATCCGGCTGCACCGCGTGAGTCTCGATGTCTTCTCGTTCAATCCCCGCGCCCAGCGCTCCTACGAGAAGGCCGGGTTCCGGTACGAAGGACGGCAACGCCACACGCTGTTCTGGGACGGCGAGTGGGTCGACTCCATCCTCATGTCGGCGCTGAGCACGGACGAGCGCCCCGCACGCTGATCGGGAGGAGACGGAAGGTCGTCCGCCCAGGCGGGACCTCTGATCGGCGCTACCGCCGACCCGGCCCGTCGTTCCCGTCCTCCCTCTCGAGGTCGAGGTGCCGACGCAGGGCGGAGGTGATGTCGTCGAGGTTCGCGAGCTGCTCCGGGGACAGCGCGTCGACGAAGACGTCTCGGATGGCGCGGAGGTGCGGCACGTTCGCGGACCGGAACGCGGCGGCGCCCTCGTCGGTGAGGTGCACCTCGACCCCGTGCACCCCATCGGCACGTGGGGCCCGTCGCACGAGGCCCCGCTTCTCCATCCGCCCGAGGTGGTGCGAGAGGCGGCTGCGCTCCCAGTCGATGAGGGCAGCGAGCTCCGACGACCGCGCCGTGTGTCCTGGCGCTTCGCTCAGGGCGAGGAGCACCTGGTAATCGCCGGTGGAGAGCGCCGATGACGTCTGCAGTCGGGCGGCGAGTCGTTCCCGCAGCGTCGCTGACGTCTCGACGAAGCCTCGCCAGACGCGCAGCTGCTCGGGTGTCGGCGTACGGCGATGACGTTCGTCGGTCATGCGACCTCCCGGGAATTGATGTGTCAATCCTACGGTTGCAGCCTATTGACACGTCAATCCGGAGTGGCCGGTGACGCGAGAAAGGTCGTGGCGGACATGAAGGAACTCGAGTTCGGACTGAACTCCTTCGGCGAGGTGGCGACGGACGCAGGCCGGGTCATGTCCGACGGCGAGACGGTACGGCTGCTCATCGACGAGGCGCAGCTGGCGGAGTCCGTCGGCCTCGACGTGTTCAGCATCGGCGAGCACTACCGCGAGGGGCAGGTGGATTCCGCGACCCCCGTACTGCTGGCTGCCGCGGCGCAGGCGACGTCGACGATCGGGCTCGGCACGTCGGTGACCGTGCTGTCGACGCAGGATCCGGTGCGGCTGTACCAGGAGTTCGCCACGGTGGACGGCATCTCGAACGGCCGAGCGCAGCTCATCCTGGGGCGCGCATCGGCGATCGAGTCGTTCCCCCTCTTCGGCTACGACATCGCGGAGTACGAGCAGATCTTCGAGGAGAAGCTCGACCTGTTCCTGCGCCTGATGCGGGAGGACAGCGTCACCTGGAACGGCGCCTACCGCAGTCCCCTGGAGAACGTGCGACTGCACCCTCGGATGCCGGAGGGCGGCATCCCCGCGTGGATCGGCATCGGCGGCAGCCCCGACTCCGTCATCCGTGCCGCCGAGCACGGACTGCCCCTCATGATGGCGATCATCGGCGGTCGTCCTGAGCGGTTCGCCGGGCACGCACGCCTGTACCTGCGCGCGCTGGAGCAGTTCGGTCGGCCCGAGCTCCCGATCGGGCAGCACTCGATCGGCCTGATCGCCGACACCGACGACGAGGCCAAGAACGTGCACTGGAAGTTCTGGGAGCCGGTCGTGACGCAGATGAGCAAGGAACGCGGCTTCTATGCACCCACCCTCGAGCGCTACCGGGAGGAGGTCGACACCGGTGCCCTCTACGTCGGCTCCCCCGAGTCGGTCGCGCACAAGGTCGCGGCGGCCGTTCGCAGCAACCACCTGTCGCGGTTCGACCTGAAGTACGACATCATGCACCTGCCGAAGGATGTGCGGGAGCGCAGCATCCGCCTCTTCGGGGAGGTGGTCGCGCCGCGCGTGCGCGAACTGCTCGCGGAGGACCCGGGAGAGGGCGCGTTCGCCGACCCCGGTCTCGCCCGCATCACGAAGGACGGCAAGGCCGTCCACGCCTGAAGGAGAGCGTCATGAACGACACGATCGAGACCATCGGGATCCTCGGCGCCGGCAAGGTCGGCACCACGATCGCACGCCTGGCGCTGGCTGCGGGCTACCGCGTGCTCATCGCCGGCTCCGGCGCTCCGGAGCGCATCGCCCTGACCGTCGACGTGTTCGCCCCCGGTGCGGTCGCGACGACAGCCGAGGAGGCGGCAGCCGGAGCGGACGCCGTGATCCTCGCTCTCCCGCTCGGCAGGTACCGCACCCTTCCGGTCGAGCAGCTGCGCGGCACGCTCGTGCTCGATGCCATGAACTATTGGTGGGAGACCGACGGCATCCGCGACGATCTGAGCGATCCGCGCACCTCGACCAGCGAGCTGGTGCAGGAGCACCTCTCGGGCGCACGCGTCGTGAAGGCACTGAACCACATGGGTTACCACGACCTGGAAGACGAGGCCCGACCGGCAGGAGCGCCGGGACGGAAGGCGATCGCCATCGCCGGGGACGACGCCTCGGACACCGCCGTCGTCGCGGCGCTCATCGACAGGCTCGGCTTCGATCCGGTGGTGATGGACACCCTGGCATCGGGAGCCGCATTGCAGCCGGGCACACGCGCCTTCGGCGCCGACGTCACGGCGGCGGAGCTGCGCGGGCTGATCCTGCAGCAGGTGGCGGCGCGGTGATCAGCCCGCGGCGATCCATGGGCGGGTGAAGTCGAGCACCGCGCCGCCGTCGGTGTCGGCGAGCGAGACGCCGACGAATCGCGTCGCCCCCTCCGAGCTCTGCCAACGGAACCGGTACTCGTCCGCCAGCGCTGCGGCGGCGATGGCGGCCCCTGCCGATTCCGCGGTCTGCGCGTTCGCGAAGGCGCCGGCGGTCCGTGCGATGTACGCATCCAACAGCGCGCCGTAAGGTCCACCGCCTTCCGGACGCACGGCGTTCTCGACGAAGGCACTCGCGACTGCGGCCGGCTCGATCACGCTGACCCCCACGCCGAAGCGCTCGGCGACCACCGCCAGCGATTGCATGAATCCCTCCACGGCGAACTTCGCCCCGCAGTACGCATCGGCGAACGGCTGCCCGACGGCCCCGCCCACGCTCGTCACGGTGAGGATGCGACCGGTGCCGCGCTCGCGCATGCCGGGCAGCACGAGCTTGGCGAGGTTGACCGGCGCCAGGTAGTTCACGTCCAGCTGTGCCTGGATCTGCGCCATCGTCAGCTGCTCCGCGGTGGCGACGCTCCCCTGCCCCGCGTTGTTCACCAGCACGCGGATACCGCCGAGCTCGGCCTCGACCTCGGCCACCAGACGTGCCGCCGCCCCGTGGTCGACCACGTCGAGGGCGCGCACGTCGAGCTCCACGCCGGCCACGGCCGCCGCCTCCCGCAGCGCTGCGGCCTTCCCCGTGTCGCGCATCGTGGCGACGACGTGCAGCCCGTGCCGTGCCAGCTCGACGGCGGCGTGCAGCCCCATGCCCGATGAAGTGCCGGTGATCAATGCGATGTCGTTCATGGGGTGACTCTAGACCTGTCGCCGCTGACCGGGCGAGAGCCCACGGCTAGGATCCCAGGAGCGCGACGACGCGGCCCGTCAGCGGCCGATCACGACGCGCACCACAGACCATGGAGGCACCGATGCCCAGCTCCCCCCGCCTGCGCGCGAGCGCGCTCCTCCTCGCCGGAGTCCTGGCGTGCGCCGGGTGTTCCGCCGCGATCCCGAGCGCGCCGACGGCCGTCGGCGACGGCTTCCCCGGCACCTTCCTGCCGGCGGAGGTCTCGTGGCCCTCCGACTTCCTCGAATCCCTCCCCGGGGAGTCCGAGGCGATCGGCGGGCGCATCGTCGGCCTTCGCCTCGAGTGGGTCGACGGGGATTTCGTCTGGCGCCTGCGCAGCGCCGACACCCGGCACGACATGTTCGGCGAGCCGGTCGACGATCCGAGCTTCGGCAAGGAGTCCCTGGTCGATGTCCGCACGCTGGAGGTCATCGCCACGGGCGAGACCGAGCTCACCGCAGCGGAGCAGCAGATGGACGGCAGCAGCGCCTACAGCGCGGCCCAGCTCTCGGGTGAGACCTATCCGAGTCCGCTCATCGTCGAGATGGCGCGCGTCATGAAGGACGGCGCACCGTCGTGGCAGCTGACGATGTGCGATACCGCGACCAACGAGATGACCGTCACCACTCTCGACTGATGTGCGCGACGCCGTTTCTTCAGCTAACTTGCACGTTGGTGTGCACGTAATGTGTAAACTCGTCCTGTGAAACAGAGCTGGCGGGTCTACAAGCGCGACGTCAAGAGACTCTCCCGCGTGCCCAAGGCGTGGATCATCATCATCGGCGTGCTCATCACGCCGGCCCTGTACGCGTGGTTCAACATCAACGCGTTCTGGGACCCCTACGCCAATACGGCGAACATCCGCGTGGCGGTGGTCGATCTCGACGAGGGAGCCACCTCCGATCTCACCGGCCACATCGACATCGGCGAGCAGGTGACGACACAGCTCGAGGACAACGACCAGCTCGGGTGGACGTTCATGGGCGAGGACGAAGCCCAGGAGGCCGTGAAGAGCGGCGACGTCTACGCCGCCATCGTCATCCCGGCGTCGTTCAGCGAAGACCTGATCAGCATCACCAGCGACGACTTCACGCAGCCGGCGCTGAAGTACTACGTCAACGAGAAGGCCGGGGCGATCGCCCCGAAGATCACGGATGTCGGTGCCTCCGAGCTCGACAAGCAGGTCACGAGCGCCTTCAAGGAGCAGGTCGCCCTGGCGGCGACGAACGCCCTCAAAGAGGTCGGCGACTCCACCGAGCTCCGCCTGCTGAACGCGAGGGACAACACCCTCGACGCCTTCGACCAGGCAGCGCAGACACTCGCCTCGGCTCGAGAGAACCTCGCCGAGACGCAGGACGGTCTCGCCTCCTCCCGCAACACGCTCTCGTCCGCACGGAGCACCCTCGGCGACGTCGACACGACCCTCGGTGACGTACAGAGATCGCTCGCCCAGACGCAGTCGATCATCGCCGAGACGCAGAAGGAGGTGATCACCTTTACCGACAGCGCCACCACCGCGTTCCTGCAGGGGACGACCCTGCTCGCCGACGCCTCCTCGAAGGCGAACGTCTCCATCACGCGCCTCACCCAGAGCCTCGAGCAGGCAGGCGTGCGCATCGATGCCGGTATCGACGACGTCTCCACCGTGCTGAAGGCGAACGAGGCGGCAGCCGCCCGGTTGCAGGCGCTCCTCGACGACACCGACCTCAGCGAGGACACGAAGCAGCGCCTGACCGAGGTGATCGCCTCCCTGCAGGAGCGCAACGCCACCGACCAGCAGCTGCTCGCCGACCTGAAGACCCTCAAGGCCGGCGCCGCCGACACCGTCGGCTCGATCCAGGCGACGGCCGATGCCGTGGACCGCGCGATGCAGGACACCAGGGACGCGTCGTCCTCGATGCGCGACATCCTCACCGGCACCGTCCCCGCGCTGAACAGCGCCATGGCGCAGCTGTCGGCGAGCGTCGGCTCGTTCTCCGCCGCTCTGGATGCGCAGAAGGGTGTGCTCGCCCAGGCGGACCAGCTGCTCGGCGGACTGGACTCACAGCTCGTCGCGACCTCCGCGGCACTCACGAGCTTCGACGGCGACCTCGCCGGCATCGAACAGGGCCTGCAGACCTCGCGCACCGACGTGGTCGCGCTGAACGCCGCATCCGAATGGGGTCTGCTCGGCACCCTCACCGACCTGGAGCCCGAGCAGATCGCCCAGTTCATCTCCTCCCCGGTCGAGGTGGACGAGCACCTGGTGTTCCCCGTCGACACCTACGGCTCGGCGATGGCCGCGCTGTTCACGAACCTGTCGCTGTGGATCGGCGCTTTCGTGCTCATGGTCATCTTCCGCGTCGAGGTCGACACCGAGGGGGTCGAGGGTGTGACGGTGCGAGAGGCCTACTTCGGCCGCTTCTTCCTCTTCGCGACGCTCGCCGTCGGCCAAGCGCTGATCGTGTGCACCGGGAACCTCATCATCGGGGTGCAGACGGTCAGCGCACTCGCCTTCGTCGGCACGGGCGTGCTCATCGCCCTCGCCTACGTGAGCATCGTCTACGCCCTGTGCGTGGCGTTCGGGCACGTCGGCCGCGGACTGTGCATCCTCCTCGTGATCATGCAGATCCCCGGCGCCTCCGGCCTGTACCCGATCGAGCTGATGCCAGGCTTCTTCCGCGCGATCTATCCGCTCCTGCCGTTCTCCTACGGCATCGACGCGATGCGCGAGACCATCGGCGGTTTCTACGACGGTCACTACTGGCGCTTCCTCGGCGCCCTCGCCGTGTTCGTGGTGCTCGCCTTCCTCATCGGACTCGTCCTGCGCCGCCGTCTCGCGAACTTCACCCTGCTCTTCAACCGACAGGTGCTCGCCACCGACCTGCTCATCGGCGAGAAGGTGCAGGTCGTCGGGAACGGATACCGGCTCACCGACGTGATCCGCGCCCTCTCGAACCGCAGCGACTACCGCGACGATCTGGCACGGCGCGCCGAACCGTTCACGCGCCGGTACCCGATGCTGTTGAAGGGCACGGTGCTCACCGGGGTGGCGGGCCTCGTCGTGCTCGGTGTCCTCACCTGGGCTCTCCCCGGATCCAAAGCCCTGCTGCTGGGCCTGTGGACCCTGTGGATCCTCCTCGTCATCGGATTCCTCGTCGCCATCGAATACATCAAGCACAGCTTCGAGAACGGTGCCGAGGTCGCGGCGCTCGACGACACCGAGCTGCGCCGCCTCGCGCTCGCCGGACCCGCAGTCCGGGACGCGGCCCTGCCCGTGGGGACCGCTGCCCACGACGTGTCCACGACCGCTCCGCTCACCAGGACCGCGCCCGCTGCCGATACCGAGACGGCTGCCGACACCGCGCCCGCTGCCGACACCGAGACGGCTTCGGGTGCCGAGGCACACGCGCTGCTCACCGAGTGGTTCGAGCCGGACGGAGAAGCGGAGTCGGTGGAGGAGCCCGAGGGCCCGGCCCCCGAGTCCGGCAGCTCCGAATCCGCCACCGCTGAGGGCCGACCCGCAGAGCGCCGACCCGTCGAACCCGACACCGCGCCCGAACTCACAACTGAAGACGACACGGCCGAAGAACACACCGCCGAAGGAGACACCGCCGAACAAGACACCGCAGAACAAGACACCGCAGAACAAGACACCGCCGAGCGAGCCGAAGGGGAGGACCGCGCGTGAAGAACATCCTGGATCTGACGCGCCGCGACGTGCGTCACGCCACCCAGAACGTGATGGCCTGCATCGTGCTGTTCGGCCTCGTCGTCATCCCCTCGCTGTTCACGTGGTTCAACGTCATCGCCAGCTGGGACCCGTTCGCCAACACCAAGGATCTGAAGATCGCTGTCGCGAGCACGGATGCCGGGTACGAGAGCGATCTCGTGCCGATCCGCGTGAACGTCGGCGAACAGGTGCTCTCCCAGCTGCGCGGGAACGATCAGCTCGACTGGGTCATCACCGACGAGCACGATGCGATCGACGGGACGAAGTCGGGCGAGTACTACGCCGCGATCGTGCTGCCGGAGACCTTCAGTGCCGACATGCTGACGTTCTACGCCGACGGCGGCGACCGCACGCACATCGCGCTCTACACGAACGAGAAGAAGAACGCCCTGGCCCCCAAGATCACGGGGCAGGGTGCGGAAGGCGTGTCGTCCGCGATCAGCGACACGTTCGCCCAGACCCTCGGCGATGTGGCGCTCGGCCTCGTCTCATCGATGTCGGACTATCTCACGGATGACGACACGCAGGCGGCGCTGAACCGCATCGAGGCGCGACTCGGCAGCGTCGGGGACCAACTGCGGTCCGGGGCGACGACCGCCGACACGTTCACCGCTCTGCTCGAGGCGAGTCGTCCTCTGCTGGAAAGCGCCTCTGGCCTGGTCGGTTCGGCCGGCGATGCGTTCAAGGACACCTCTGGCGCCCTCGGCAGCGGTGTGGATGCGGCGGGCGCTCTCAAGTCGACCCTGCAGACGGCCGCGCAGTCGCTGGCGGACGCCCTCGCGGCGACGTCGAGCAGCTACGACGCCGTCGGTCAGCGCATCGACGAGCTGTACGCCGGCGCGGACTCGCTCAGCGGAAGCCAGGTGCAGGCGATCACCACGCTCGCCGAGCGCGTGCAGCAGCAGATCGACCAGTACCAGGCCGTGAAGAACACCTTGGAGACCCAGGTCGGACCTAACCTGCCGGATTCCGCGCAGTCCGACTTCGACGCGGTGATCAGCCGACTCGACGAGGCGATCGCGCGCCAGCAGGCCCTGCAGCAGCGGCTCCAGGACACGGCGACGCAGATCGCGGCCGGCAACGACGCGGCGCAGGGCTCCCACCAGGAGATCAGCGCCGCGATCGCCGACGCCAAGAAGGCGATCGCCGACGCGCGAACCGCGTACGACGACGGGCTCAAGACGAAGCTGAACGCCCTCTCGTCGACGCTCGCGCAGATCGGCTCCGACGTCTCGGCGATCCGCTCCGACCTGTCCGGCATCACGTCGGGCCTGTCCGGGGCGTCCGACTCCGTACTGTCCACCCTGTCCCGTGCCCAGGAGGCCACGACCGGGCTGTCGGCGGCGCTGAACTCCCTGGCCGACAGGTTCGACGGCGTGCAGCAGTCCATCGGAAAAGCCGCCGACACCGGTGACCTCAGTGCCCTGATCGGCGCGGACCCCGGTGTGCTGGCGACCTCGCTCGCCGAGCCCGTGCGTCTCGACCGCACCGCGGTGTTCCCCGTGGCAGGCTTCGGCGCGGCCATGGCTCCGCTGTACATGATCCTCGCCCTGTGGGTGGGCGCTCTTCTGATGACCGTGACGATCCGCACGGACGTGAACGGCGAGACGCTGCCCGACCGGCCGGAGCTCACCCCCACGCAGAAGTACCTCGGCCGCTACGGCGTCTTCGGTCTGGTGGGCCTCGCGCAGAGCACGCTCCTGACGCTCGGACTGATCCTGTTCGTACAGATCGAACCGGCGCATCCGCTGCTGCTGATCCTGGCGGGGTGGGCGATCTCGACCGTGTTCACGCTGATCGTCTACACCGCGGTCGTGGCGTTCGGCAACGCGGGCAAGGCATTGTCGGTGCTGCTCCTGGTGATCCAGATCTCGGGCTCGGGCGGCGCCTACCCGCTGCAGTTGCTGCCGGACTGGTTCCAGAGCATCAGCCCCTTCCTTCCCGCGACCTACGCGGTGAACATGGTTCGCTCGGCGATCGCCGGCGTCTATCTGGGCGACTTCTGGTGGTCGCTCGGTGCTCTCGCGCTGTTCATCGTCCCCGCTCTCCTCCTCGGTCTCGTGCTGCGGCGGCCGCTCGTGAACTACAACCGCAAACTGGTCGATGCCCTCGCCTCGACCAAGGTGATGTCGTGAGCACCGCGACTCCGCGAGACGGGCAGGAGACCGCCGCTCCGGCTCCGCGCCGGCGTCGCGATGCCCTGGCCAACCGAGAGTCCCTGCTGCGGGCGGCGCAATCGGTGCTCGCGACCAATCCCACAGCCTCCCTCGATGCGATCGCGCAGGCCGCGGGTCTCACACGCCGAGCCGTCTACGGCCACTTCGCCGACCGCGACAGCCTGCTGCGCGAGGTGATCGCGGTGGGGGCGCAGCGCTTCAACGCGATCGCCGAGACCACGGACGAGTCCGATCCGCGCGTGACCCTGGCGCGGATGGCGACTCGGCTCTGGCGGGAGGCTTCGGCCGTGCGCGCTTCGGCGAACATCGCACTCGACGACGCGCATCTGGCGGACACCGTCCGCGCCCTGGCTCCGCTGCGACGACGCATCCGCGACCTGACCGCAGTGGGGGTGGGGTCGGGAGCTTTCCGCGGCGACATGCCCCCTGAACTGCTCGCCTTCCTGATCGAGGAGACGGCCAGGGCCACGCTGCGCGAGCTGCGGCTGACCACGACCGACGCCGACGCGACCGTCGTGCGCGTGGTGCTCAGCATCGTGGGGCTCTCCTGGACCGAGCAGGCCGAGCTCATCGACGCGCATCCCGAGATCTTCGCCCGGGGCTGAGCGCCTGCTGACGCGTGCTCAGTCGCGCGCCCGTACCCGGAACCACAGGGTGAGCTCGGTCAGCGCCCTGAGCGTGGTGTCGACGTCTGCACCGGCGTCCAGGTCGGCGAACGAGTCCCGGAAGCCCGAAGGGCGGCTCTCGCCGACGTGCAGGGCGCGATACCCCATGGTCCAGTCCGGAAAGCGGCGCTCGGTGATCGACTGCGTCAGGAGCACGCGCAGGTCGCGGTGCCGGGAGTCACGGCGGATGGTGTCGACGAGGCCGGCGATCGTGTCCGCCTGCCCCTCCAGCACCTGGATGAAGCGACCGTCTCGGTGAAGGAGCATGCCGGTGATGCCGCGCCCGTCGTTGAGGCGACGACACACGGCGAGCAGCTGCTCGAGCTCGGTCTCCCTGAACGGCTGGGATGCCGTGCTCGTATAGACGAGCGACACCAGACCGGTGGCCGAAGCCGAGCTCACAGCGCGGCCCCCTGCTCGCCGTCGTGGATCTCGGACGATGCCGCGTCTGTCAGCTGCTCGACCGCGGCGGTCGCTGCCCGCAGGGTCGGGAAGTCGCCGAGCGACCGTGATCGGGCATCGAACGCGCGGTACTCGCCGTCCGGCTGCCTGTCGATGTATCCGAGGAAGTCGCCGCGGCGGCTCCCGACATGGAAGCCCTCCTCGACGCACGCCCAGAGGACGTCGGGATCGGGCAGGGCGGAGTTCGGCACCTCAGCAGACTAGGCGCACGGTATCCGTTGCGCGCTCCCCTTTACAGCGGTCGCGTCGGTGCGCTACGCACGTGCCCCGTGGTCGATGTCGAAGTCGATCGACGCGATACCTATCTCGTCATCCTCATCCTCATCTCCGGCGGCGCGCTGGGGGAAGAGGGGGTGGCGTCGGATCTCCGCTGCCTCGTCGGAGAAGTCCGGATCGTCGCCGTCGGAGGTCTGCGGCCCGACCAGGAGGTCGTTGCCGACGCCGACGATCAGATCGGCGGAATCCTTCTTCCCATCGATGACGATCGGGAGCCGGAGCGCCGCCGACTCGCCTTCGCTCGCGATGGCGGCGGCGAGCGCGACGAGCGCGTCGGCGACGTCGTCGGTCGTGACCACCTGTTGGCCTGCATAGGACACGAGTTTCATATCCACGACGGTGCCACGATCGGCGCAGCACACCCAAGGGGGTTGCATCGCGGCCCTCTCGAACGCTAACCATGCCCACCGCGTCGCTACCAGCGCGTCGAGGTTTCCGTCAAGGGAGGGTGCCCGATAACAGTGTTGCCGCGGTTCCCGCGTATCGTGGCCGACACGAAGAGCCGCTTCAGCGCTCTACGTCGGTCGAACCGGCGGCGTGTCCGGATTCTCTCTCGGGTCCGGGCGGCGGCTCGGGGGTGGGTGCGCATACGCACCCGCTCACTCGATCTCGCCGGTCCTCCGCGTTCGGGTCGCGGAGGACCGGACAGTCTTCCCCGCGATCGGCGGCACCGGCGAGAGAATGGACCATATGTCCGCGAACTCCCGCCGGCCGCTGCTCTCCTCCGTACGTCGCCTGTTGCACACCGATCCTTCGACGGTCGCGCACACCGAGGCCATGCCCGTCATCGACGAGCGCACGGTCCCCCGCGTGCTCGACCTCGCGACGCGCATCGGGGAGTCGATGTTCGCCGTCGGCGCCTCCGCGCACGAGGTCACGCTCGCGATCACGCGGGTGTGCGATGCCTACGGGATGCGCGGCGTGCAGGTGGACGTCACGTACAACTCCATCACGGTGTCGTTCCACCTGAGCGGCGAGGTCTGGCCCGAGACCCTGGTGCGGGTGGTGCGGGTGACGGCGCCCGACCACGCGAAGCTGCAGCGTGTGCAGGCCCTGGTCGCCGACATCGACGGCGGCCTCGACCTCGAATCCGCCCGCACCACGTTCCGCGCCATCCGGCGCGTGCCGTTCCGCTACCAGCAGCCGGTCGTGATCGTCGCGCGCGCTCTGCTCGCGGTCGGCGTCAGCATCATGCTCGGTGCCGCACCGATCATCGTCGGACTCACATTCGTCGCCGCGCTGTGCGCAGCCCTGACCCAGGCCGGGCTCGCGCGGCTCCGCGTCCCCCTGTTCTTCAGCCAGATCGCGGGAGGCCTGGTGACGACGATCGTGGCCGTGGTGGTCTCGGCGCTCGGCACCGCGGGGATCGAGCCGTTCGTCGGCATCCGCCCATCGATCATCGTGGCCTCGGGCATCGTGTTGATGCTCGCCGGTCTCACGGTGGTCGGCGCGGCACAGGATGCGATCGACGGCTTCGCCCTCACCGCAGGCGGGCGCATCCTGGATCTGACCATGCAGACCCTCGGCGTGGTGATCGGCATCCTCGTCGGCCTCGAACTCGGCGGCGTCCTGGGCTTCACGATGGACCTCCCGGACGACCCCGCACCGTTCGGGCCGCCCGTGAACCAGTTCGCCGGTGCGATCATCATCGCGGTCGCCGTCGCGGTGTTCAACGGCGCCGGCATCCGGATCATCCTGGTCAGCGCGCTCCTGAGTGCCGTGACCCTCGCGGGCTACACGGGATCGGTGGCGCTGAACCTGCACCCCGCGGCGGCGAGCGCGGTGGGCGCGCTGCTGGCGAGCTTCCTCGGGATGCTGATCGCGCGAAACCTGCATGTCCCCTCGGTCGCGGTGACCACGGCGGCGATCGTGCCGCTCGTTCCCGGAGTGGCCGTGTTCCAGGGCCTGCTCGAGATGGTCCACGCGGCGGGCACGTCGACGGGGATGCTGCTCGCCGGCGGTTCCCTCATCGATGCGGCCGTGATCGGGATCGGTCTGGCCTCCGGTGCCTCGCTCGGCCTCTACCTCGGAACCCCCGTCCGCGCCACCCTCGCCAGCGTCGCGAAGACCCGAGCCCGCACCCGCCGCTGACCCCTCCCTCTCCGCCGTCCGCTGAGCCGCAACCGGGATTGTCCGCTCGCGGGCGCCCACCTGTCAACGGGCAGACGGACCGGGCGGAAGTCGGGCGACACTGGTCGACCAGCCACTGATCGATCGGAGACCCGCATGTCAGATCCCCAGCACCACTCAGACGACACTCCCGAAATCGAGGCTCAGGGCATCGACCCGGACATGCCATCGACCGACGACGATATCGATGACGACGGCGACGAGGACGGCGACGGCATCGGCGTCGAAGACCTGCCCTGAGAACGTCGACGCGCGTCGAGAACCCCCAGCGACCAAGGAGGATCCCATGAGCACGAACGACCGGAACGACATCAGCACCGAGCCCTCTCCCGGGCCGGAGGACAACGACAACCTCGGGGCCGAGGACGGCAAGGGAACCCCGCCGTCCGTGCCGCCGACGGACAAGGACGCCGGCACGGACGACAGCACCGACGCCGAGAACCCCGGCAAAGACTGACGGCCTTCAGCAGGTGAGAGGAGCGCCTTCGCGGACTTCCGCGGGGGCGCTCAGCCTTGTCCCGGCTTGCCCAGCATCTCTCCGGGCGCGAGGGAAGGACACGTCGCCGAAGCGCTGAGGGCCGCGACCTCCGCCCGGATCGCGACGCCCGAGTCCATCTTCGCGACGGTGTAGACGACGCCCTGCTGCGATTCGTCGGCGGGGATGTAGCCGATGAGCACGCCGTCGAGGTTCGGATCCTCGGGCCACGCCATGCCCGATGCCGTGCTGACGAGATCCGCTGTCGGGTTCTCTCGCAACCAGTTCGCAGCCCCTGCAACCGTCGAGTCGGCCACGGTCCAGTAGCCCTCGAGCTGGGCGACCGGCTGGCACGGCCACCCCTGGTAGGAGCCGAACGAGACCGGCTTCTCGGTCACGCGCACGGCCCCCGGCGGCACGACGGCCGCATCCAGCCAGCCCTGTGCCTGCTCCTCGGCTGCCGCGTCGACTCCCGCGGGCGGTGCGCTCTGCGTGGCGGTGGGTTCGGACGTGGGCGCGGCGGAGCCGTCGCCCACCGCGGAGGCGCACCCCGTCAGCAGAAGGACGGCGGACAGACCGAGGGCCAGGGCGGAGCGACGTCGCATGACCCCACTATAGGGAAGCGGGACGAGCGGACGAGTTCAGCCGAGCTGGTCGAGGACGAGCTCACCACGCGCGTTGAGGTGCTCCATCATGCGCTCGATCCGCTTGGTGTCGATCTCGGGCATCGTCGCGCCGTCGAACGCGAGGATCAGAGGGATGGCGGGGTGCATCCAGATGGTGAGACGGCCGGCGGGGTTCTTCTCCTCGGGCAGCCACGTCATCATGAAACTCTCGTGTCGACGCAGCTTCGTGCCGATCACGATCTTCAGGTGCGCCAACGTCGCGTCGTCGACCTTGATCGGAGGACGAGAGCTGTTGTACTCGAGAGTTCCCATCCTCTGAGATTACTCCGGAGCAGGACATTTCTCGGGTTCCGGCGCTCGACGCGAGAGCAGAGCCCTCAGTGCCCGTGGGCGAGCTGCTGGATGAGGATGGCCAGCCCGCCGAGGGCGATCAGGATCCCCAGCGCGATCACCTGCTTCCACCAGGGCGCCCGGGTGCGACGGACGGCGACGTACCCGATCAATCCGAGGATGGCGACGTAGACGACCGAGGCGATCGTGAGAGCGGTGCCCAACTCGACCCAGTCGAACACCGCGAGGAGGAGGACAAGGAGCGGGATGGCCGCCGAGGCGATCGCCGTGCTCGTGAGGCGGAGCATCCGCCCGAACTCCCGCCGATCAGGGAAGGTCGCGTGCACGGCCAGGTGGGCAAGGAGCTCTGCCACGAACCCGGCCACCGCGATCGCGACGATGCCGACGAGAAGGGTGATGCTCGCCCGCGCGGCGCTGGTGTGCTCGACGTTCGAGGCCTGAACGAGCACGATGGCGAGGCCGGTGAAGGTGGCGTAGATCCGCTCCTTGATCGAGGCGGTGACGAGGTCGGCCGACTCTCCGCCCGGCGATGTGCGCTCGTCCTCGGCTGGCTGCATGGCCCGCAGATTATCAGCACCCCTGCACCCGTGGCCGGTCAACCCCCTGATGTCGATCGACTCCGAGGACTACCGTCGCCAGTCCCGACGAGAGGAGAGAAGCATGAGCGATCCGAAGAACACCCAGGGTACGCCCGGCCCCGATGAGGAGGCGGACACCGCATCGGGAGGCGCTCCGGACACCGAAGAGGTGCTCGAGGACGAGACCACCGACGAGAACGGGAAACCGCTCGAGAACCCGTCCGGCGGCTGAACCCCCGGCAGATGACGAACGCATCCGTTCGCGGCCGAATCGACTGTGGGCGGATGCGTCGTTCTGGGTCAGGCCCGCTCGAGCACCCGGTTCGGCTCGCGGGGCGCGGCGTCCGCCGGCTCGGGCACGAGATACAGACCGCTCGGCGAGTTCGCGGTGAAAGCAAGCGCTTCGATCCACTCGCGATTGATCGAGGGCTGACGACTCCCGCTGTACTTGAAGACGAGCGCGCTGCCGCCATGCACCCAGACGGTCGTGCGTCCGCCGCCGATGCTGACGTCTTCCTTCCAGCTGAAACCGAACGGCTCGCCTCGACGGAGTTTCGCGGTCATGACGAGCTGGATGTGCGTCAGCGCACGATCCTCGATCTCGGTCTTGACGTCGCCTTCATAGATGAACCTGCCCATGAGGCGCTCCTCTGTTTCGCCACGGGAACCCGTGCCAGAGGCGCGACCGAGATGATCGCTGAGTGGTCTTCTCCAGCATCGCACACATGGGGGACATCCGGACCGTCGACCGTCGCGGAACGACTCACGACACGACCCACGAGTCATCCGTCCGAGGTACGCCGATACCTCGCGCGAGGGATGCCGCGAGGCCGGCACAGCCGCGAGGCTGGGGGCATGAACGTACGACCGCTTCTCGCCGCCTCCGCCCTGATCGTCGCGGGCGCACTCTCCCTCAGCGGATGCTCTGCCTTCGACAGCATCGTCCACAAGCAGTCCACCTCCACCTTCGACGATGCGGCCGCTTTCGCGAAGGGGGCGGAGGTCGACGCGGACTGGATTCCCGCAGACTCCTCGCAGATCACCGTGCGCACCTCGACGCTCGAGAAGGCCGAGGACGCGGTCATCCTCCTCACCAGCGCTTCCGACCTCGCCGATGCCTGCACCGAGGTCGAGCGGCAGTCGGCGCCGTCCTGGACGCTCGACGGCGCCCCCGATCCGTACAAGGCGAAGACCGTCTTCGTCTGCGGCGACTGGAGCGTGATGGCCACGGACGGCGGCTGGTACGGCTGGACGCCGAACTCCGACGGCGAGCGCGCCGCCGCGGGCTGATCGGGTCGGGGGCGCTACTTCTTCGCGTCCCGCTTCTCCTGCTCCTTGTCCGCCCTCTCCTGCTCCTGGTCGGCCTTCTTCTGGGCTTCCTCCTGCGCCTTGCGCTCGTCCTTGGCCGCCTGCTCCGCCGCCTTGCGCTCGTCCTTCGTCTGATCGACGACCTGATCGACGTGTGTCGGCTGCGTGTTCTCAGCCGGGACGACGGGGACGACAGTCCCCGAGGTGTCCTGCTGCGCGTCAGCCTGATCCGGTGTCGGATCCGGCGAGGGCGAGCTTCCCGGCGTCTGCTCGGTGACGACGGAATCGACATCGCCGGTCTCCAGGTCGCCGGTGTCTCCGAACCCTTGACCTGCCGCCCACACCCCCACGAGCACGGAGGCGGCGACGACCGCGGCAGCGGCGGTGCCGATCACTCCCCACCGTCGAGTCGGGCGACGCGTGGGCACCACACGGTCCGAGGGCTTCGAGGAGAGGAGCAGTGTCGGTGCGGTGCTGGCAGCGGAAGCGGCGCTCATCGCCGGGACCGGAGGGGCGATCACGGGCACGGGAGGGCGAGGCGGGATGGCCGGCGCAGACGCGAGCATGGACGCCGCGGCGAACACGGCAGCGGCACTGGGCCGGTCCTCGGGCGCGATCGCCACCATCCGGGCCAGCAGCTCCGCCCACTGCGGGCCTACGGATCTCGGCACCTCAGGGACCTCGATCAGACGTGCCATCGCCGCGCCGATCCCCTCCGCCTGGCCGAACGCCCGCTTCCCGGTGAGCGCCTCCAGCAGCACGAGTCCCAGGGAGTAGATGTCGGCCGCCGGAGCAGGAGGCGCGCCCCGGAGTTGCTCGGGGGCGAGGTACGCAGCAGTGCCGATCACGACACCGGGCGACGTCAGCCGGGCATCATCGACGAGCACGGAGATACCGAAGTCGGCGAGCTTCGCGCCCGAACGGCTCCCCGGAAGCGAGGTGGGCGAGAGCAGCACGTTCGACGGCTTCACATCGCGGTGCACCACGCCGGCACCGTGCACCACATGCAGCGCTTCGGCGAGATCCGCGGCGATCATGGCCACGTCGGTCGGCGGCACGGGGCCCTGGGCGATGCGGGCGGAGAGGGTCGGGCCGTCGACGAACTCCATCACCAGGTACTCGGCTTTGCCCGGCACCAGTTGGGCGTCATAGAGCGTGACCATCGCGGGGTGGTTGAGCGAGGCCAGCAGCGTCATCTCACTGCGCGCACGGTCTGACGGAACGCCCTCGCTCCCCCCGTTCAGCAGCTTGATCGCCACCGTCCGGCCGAGCAGGACGTCATCGGCGCGGTACACACGGGCCATTCCGCCCTGTCCGACGCACTCCCGCAGCTGATAGCGCCCGCCCAGCAGCTCTTGCGTGGGCGCAGAGTCCGTGGGCGCAGAGTCTTCGATCATCGGCGAGTCCTCCTGCCACCCGTCGGGTCAAGGGCGGCATTCGATGACTTTAGGATGATCCGTCCTCGACGTATCGGGCCTTGACAGGAGCGGGAACCGTCCGGACGGATCCGGACTGGTCGCTAGCCGCGCATCCTCCTCTTGCGGGCAGCCGAGGCGAGGAGAGTTCCCGTGACGACCAGCCCTGCGGCGACGGCGAGGGCGATGACAGGCACTGGGCCACCGGTGTTCGACAACCCTCCGGCGTCAGGGCGCGGCGCAGGTGTCGGGGTGGGCACAGGCATCACCCTGAGCTCCGTGGTCGTCGTCGCCGGATCAGACACGATCGGTTGCCCGGTCGGCGGCTGACCCGACGCGATGGCGTTGTTCGTCACGACCCCCCGGTCGATGTCGGCAGCGGTGATGCCGTAGGTGCTCGTCGCCGTGGCCGCTTCACCGGGAAGCAGCACTCCTTCGACGGCGGGCCAGGTGTAGACCAGCGGAGGCAGCCCGGTGAGCGCGTCGGTGATGGTGACGTCCGTCAGTGCGACACCTCCCGTGTTCGTCACGGTGAAGGAGTAGATGATCGACTGCCCGGGTACTGCAGGGTCGGTGATCCCGCCCGCGTCCGCGGTCTTCACGAGGGCGATCGACGGAGCCTCCATCAGCGGCGTCGTCGTCGTCTGCGGTTCCGACGAAACGGGATCTCCGGTGGGCGGTTGCCCCGAGGCCGTGGCGTTGTTGGTGACCTCACCGTTGTCGATGTCCGCCGCAGTCACGAGGTACGTGCTCGTCGCTGTCGCTTCTTGCCCAGGCCGCAACACTCCGTCCGCGGAGGGCCAGGTATAGGTCAGAGCCGGCAGGCCGGCGAGTTGGTCTGTGATCGCGACGCTCGTGAGAGTGGTGTTGCCCGCGTTCGTGACCGTGAACGAGTACGCGATCGGCTGGCCGATCTCGGCCGGCTCGGTTATCCCCGCAGGATCCGCGGTCTTCACCAGCGTCAGGGCGGGCGCCTGGGTGATCGGTGTCTCCGTGTCGGGTTCATTCGATGGCACGTTCGCGCCGTTCTCGGTCGTCCCATCGGCGATGGCCGAATTCAGCACCACACCGGCATCGATGTCAGCCTGGGTGATCGCATAGGTCGCCGTGGCTGTCGCCGACGCACCCGGTGGGAGTGTGCCTAGATCGGAGGGCCATGTGTAGGCGATTGCAGAGAGGCCGGCGAGTCGATCGGTGATCGCGACGTCTCGGAGCTGCAGATTGCCGTCGTTGGTGATCGTGAAAGAGAACGTGATCAGTTCGCCGGGGGCCGGCGGCGTTCCGAAGGACGGTGTCGCCTCTTTCTCGAGGGCGAGAACAGGAAGCTGGTTCAGGGGCGTCGTCGTCGACTGCGGCCCTGCAGGCACCTCGGCACCATCGGGGTCTCGGGAGGTCGCGCTGGCGGTGTTCGTCACCGCACCGATCTCGATGTCCGGCTGAGTCACGCCGTGGGTTCCGGTGGCGGTGACGCTCTGGCCGGGAGCGAGGGTTCCCGGTACGCCTGGCCACGCGTAAGCGATGGCGCCTCCGAGCAACGTGTCGGTCACCGCGACATCGGTGAGTGTGACGTTGCCCGTGTTCGTCACGAGGACCGTGTAGTCGATGGGATCGCCCACGCGTGTCGGCGACTGCACACCGCTCGCGTCAGCCGTCTTCACGAGAGAGAGCTGCGGTGCTTCGCTCCCCGAGATCACGGCATCGTCGGTCGCACTGACCGGATCACCCTCCGGTGGAGTGCCGGTCACCTGCGCGGTGTTGGTCACCTCGCCCGCGTCGATGTCTGCTTGTGTCAGCGTGTACCCGGCGGTGCATGTCATCGATTCGCCGGAACCAAGCGTGGTCTGCGGACAAGAAGTGACCGGGGGGCTACCCGTGCCGCTGAATGCCGTCTCGGTGACTGCTATCGCGGTGAGATCGACGTTCCCCGTGTTGGTGACGAGGAACGAGTACGTCACGGGGGCGTTCAGCACGTACTGCGCCGGGTCGGTCAAGCTCGAGGACTTCACGAGACTGATCGCGGGCGCGTCAGCAGTGGTGAAGACGACCGTGCTGTTACCGGGCTGAAGCAGCCCGCTGATCGGACCGATGTTCGAGGGGCCGTTGGTGTACGAGCCTTCGGTATCGGAGGTGATCGGAACCGTGAACGTGCACGAGACGGTCCCAGCGTCCATGTTGCCGGTCCCGCTCACGGTCGTTCCGTTGACCGTCGCCACTCCCGCCGGGCAGTCGGTGGCGGGGTCGCCCGCGAACCGGAGCCCTGCCGGGAGGGTATCGGTGAAGGACCACCCGTTCTTCGCTTCGAGGTCGTCTGTATTGGTGATGGTGAATGTCAGCGTGGAGGTCTGACCGACTTTCACCGTCGACGGGCTGAACGCTTTGTCGAGCTGCGGCGTCGCGTCGACGATGCGAGGATCGTCGAAACCGCTGTCGTTCCCGCGGAAGCCCCCGGCGGCATTGAACAGCTGCACGCCGAGCGAGGTCGTCGTCGCGTCCGCACGGAACCCCGCAGACTGCAGCTCCGCGACGTGGAAGAGCCTCCCGCCCAC
The DNA here is from genome assembly GCF_001005635.1 of Microbacterium sp. Ag1. Lineage (NCBI taxonomy): Bacteria > Bacillati > Actinomycetota > Actinomycetes > Micrococcales > Microbacteriaceae > Microbacterium > Microbacterium sp. Ag1. The sequence goes on along the minus strand of NZ_LBCR01000027.1, from coordinate 208,206 downwards.
AGTGATCTCTCGCGCTGCCGGGTCCGTGCACGGGTTGAGACCGCTGGCGAGGGTGGTGACCGTGCCCCCTCCCGTGCCCGGCGCAGGCCCGCTGCCCGTCTGATTCACGATCAGGTTGAAACTCAGCCGCGGATCGACACGGTTCAGTGTCGGACCCTCGGACACGCAGTTCGCGGCACCGTAGATAGCGCTGATCAGGTAGAAGTGTCCGGGAACGATCCCTGCCGTGATGGGCTTCGCAGTCTGGAACTCGACGCCGGGACCGGGCGCGGAGCCGCCGTTGGTGTACTCGGACAGAATCTGGTTCTGCTGAGCCGCCGCCAACGCTTGGCCCTTGTACAGGCCGATCGCGGTCGCCATGCCCTGGAGATATGCCCATGCCGTGGCATCACAGCCGGAATCGACGCCGGTCACGGCCGCGTTCCGCGGTGTCGTCGAGCGCAGGACCCAGCCGTTGCACTGGTCGGCGACCGGAGCCCAGTTCGGACTCGTCACGTACGTCTCCGTGTTCGCCGCTGCACCGCCCGTGTACTGACCGATGCGGATGCCGTTGGTCGCGGTCTGATTCTCGAAGGTCTCCAGATACACCGCGGTGGCCGGCGCCTGTGGAACTCCTGGACTCCCCGGCGCGGCCACCGCAGCCGAAGCCGCGAGGACTCCTCCGCCTCCCAGCAGCAGCACCCCTATCGCCGCGAGCATCGAACGCGCGTACCCGCGACGCTCAGAACCTCGCCGAACCTTGTTCCTCCACTGCGCACCACTGGACATCGCGACTCATTCCGGTCGGACATCTCCCCCAGCCGGAGCGTAGACCTGGGCGTTCGCTATGTGCAAGAGGAAGCCACCCATTCGCGAGGATAGGCGACCCCAAAGCGATGATGACTTTTGTCCAGACTGCGCAGGAAAACACGAAGGTGCATTGCATTCCGGCTCCATCAGGCGCATCCTGATCGTGCTCCGGTCGTAGCGCGAGATCGTGGGGGGCCGCGCTCGCAGGCATCGGGTGCAGACGGGGCGTTCGCCGGATCCCTCCCCCTCGGCGAGCGCCTCGCCTCCGCGCCCCGGTCAGATCACTCGGCCTCCTGCCCTCACGCACCCCCGAGGTGACGGGCGAAGAACCGGGCGGCGTCCTCCCCGGCGAACGCCGGCACTCCGGTGTGGCCGCCCATGTTGGCGTACAGCGTCTTCTCCGTCGAGCCGAATGCATCGAACAGGTCGAGTGCCATCTGGCGGTCGTTGCCCTCGTCGTCCCACTGGAGCAGCACGTGCAGCGGGATCGTCACCCGTCGGGCCTCTGCCATCGTCGAGCGTGGGACGAAGCTGCCGGCGAAGAGTCCGGCGGCCACGATGCGTGCATCCATCGCGGCGAGGCGGGTGCCGATCGCGATCACCCCTCCGGAGAACGCGACCCGGTCGCCGATCTCCGGAAGCTCGAGGGCCTCGTCGAGCGTCGCCTGCCATTCGGGAACAGCCCGGTCGACCAGAGGGAGGATCAGCCGGTCCACGACATCCGCGGAAGGCTCCTCTCCCGCGGTGATCGCTCGAACGAGGTCGGCCCTGGCGAGCTCGGCGCCGGGCAGTGGAGCGCGTTCGCCTGCCCCCGGCAGCTCGATGGTCGCGGCGGCGAAGCCCTGCGCGCTGGCGTTGCGGGCACGCGCGACCAGTCTCGGATACATGCGCCGCATGCCGATGCCGCCGGGCTGGCCCATGAGGATGAGCGGGACGGGAGCGGTCGGCGTTGCGGCGGGCGGCGTCCACAGGATGCCGGAGACGTCGCCGAGTGTGAACGTGCGCTCGGTGACGCGGTCGTCGAGGATTCGTCGTGAAGTGAAATGCATGGTCGTGCCTCTCGGGAGTGCGGCGAAGAAGCGGCGCTCCCGGACGACCTATCGCCCGACCGTGTCTCCCTGGAGGAGCACCGACGTGAGTTCGTTCACGGGTACCACCTCCTCAGGTTGCTGCACGGAAGCTCGAGGCTATCAGAGCGCGGAGCCGAGCTCCTCGCGAAGGAGAGCAGTACCTGCGCTGAGCGCCCGCAGCTTGCCGCGGGCGACGTCACGCGACAACGGCGCCAACCCGCAGTTCGTGCTCGGCACGAGCTTGTCCGCGTCGACGAAGCGGAGGGCGTTCCGCAGGGTGTCGGCGACCTCCTCCGGAGTCTCGATGGTGGGGCTCGCCACATCGATGGCTCCGAGCATGACCTTCTTGCCCCGGATGAGCTCGATGAGGTCCAGGGGCACGTGCGAGTGATGACTCTCCAGCGAGACGGTGTCGATGCTCGACTGCTGCAGAAGCGGGAACGACTTCTCGTACTGCCGCCACTCCGAGCCGAGGGTCGCCTTCCAGTCGGTGTTCGCCTTGATGCCGTACCCGTAACAGATGTGCACCACGGTCTCCGCGCGCAGCCCCTCGGCTGCGCGTTCGAGCACGGCCACGCCCCAGTCCTGCACGTCGTCGAAGAACACGTTGAAGGCCGGCTCGTCGAACTGGATGATGTCGACCCCGGCCGCCTCGAGCTCCTTCGCCTCCTGATTGAGGATCGTCGCGAACTCCCAGGCGAGCTTCTCGCGACTCTTGTAGTGACGGTCGTAGAGCGTGTCGATCATCGTCATCGGACCGGGCAGAGCCCACTTGATGGGCTGGTCGGTCTGCTGGCGGAGGAACTTCGCGTCCTCGACGAACACGGGCTTCTCGCGGCTCACGGCACCGACCACGGTGGGCACGCTGGCGTCGTACCGGTCGCGGATCCGCACGGTCTCCCGCTGGTCGAAGTCGACACCGGAGAGGTGCTCGATGAACGTCGTGACGAAGTGCTGGCGCGACTGCTCCCCGTCGCTGACGATGTCGATGCCGGCCTGACGCTGCTCGTGCACAGTGAGGCGAAGCGCGTCCTGCACGCCCTCCACCAGGGCATCGCCCTCCAGCTTCCACGGGGACCAGAGCGTCTCGGGCTCGGCCAGCCAGGAAGGCTTCGGCAGGCTGCCGACGATGGAGGTGGGAAGGATCTCGGTCATGATCGGGGCTCGTCCGTTCGTCATCCGACGGACACCAGCGAGTCTGCGGAACGGCCGGCGGCCCACCTCTCGAGGAGCTCGCCGTGCGGGGTCATCAGATGCGCGTCGGCGTACCGCCCCTGCTCGGCCGCGAGCCGGCTGCGCTCCTCGCGGTCGTAGGCGATCTTGGTCACCGAGTAGTCCTGCTGCTCCAGCGTCGGCCGGTAGATGCTCGCGGCCTCGGAGTTCGCGTTGTAGATCTCCGGTCGATAGATCTTCTGGAAGGTCTCCATCGTGCTGATCGTGCCGATGAGCTGGAGGTTCGTGTAGTCGCTGAGCAGATCCCCGCGGAAGTAGAACGCCAGCGGGGCGACGCTGCCTCGCGGCATGAAGTAGCGGACCGAGAGGCCCATCTTGCCGAAGTACTCGTCGGTCAGCGAGCCGTCCTTCTGCTCGTACTCGACACCGAGGATCGGGTGGTGGTTCTCGGTGCGACGGTACGTCTTGCTCGTCGAGACGCTGATGCAGATGACGGGCGACAACGTGAACCGCTCCCGGTACGCCTCGGAGTCGAGGAAGTGCTGGAAGAGCTTGCCGTGCAGGTCGCCGAAGTCGTCGGGAACGGTGAAGCCGCCCGCGGCCGCGGTGGCCGCAGGCAACCGCACGCTGAAGTCGAAGTCGCGGATGTACGACGAGAAGTTGTTGCCCACGATGCCCTGGGTGCGCGTGCCCGTCGACCGATCGACGATGGTCACCTCCAGCACCTCGAGAAGAGGGAACTCCCGATCCTCCCCCTCCGTGGCGAATTGGATCGCGACCGAGACGATCTCGAGTTCGAGCGTGTAGCGATCGCGGCTCGGGTTGTCCCAGTGCGCCAGATCGTTGAACCGCCGGTCGATCATCGTCAGGGCGTTGCGGAGGTTCTGCTGACGGTGCTCGCCGCGCGCCAGATTGGCGAAGTTCGTGGTGATGCGCGAGTCGTCGGACGGCGAGTATTCCTCGTCGAAACGGGTCGTCGTGATGCGGAACGTGAATTCGGATGCCATGAGCGGCCAATCGGTGGAAGATCGGCCGGGCTCGGCCTCGATCGGGGGTTTCTCCATGATGACGACTGCAAGGGCCCATCGGGTAATGCGCGTCGACTATGCCGTGGCATAGGTTGAATCTATGGCCAAGCGCTCGAACGGCATCACCCTCCAGCAGCTCACCTATTACATCGAAGTCGCCGCGGAGGGATCGATCAGTGCCGCCGCCGACCTGCTCTATGTCGCCCAGCCCACCCTGTCCGCGGCGATGAAGGATCTCGAAGGCAGAGTGGGGCGCGAACTCCTGATCCGCTCCGCCCGGGGCGTGACGCTCACCACCGATGGTGTCGAGTTCCTCGGGTACGCCCGGCAGGTCGTCGAGCAGGTGGCGCTCCTGGAGCAGCGCTACCTCGGTCGTCCGCCGTCCCGGCGACTCCTCGGCGTCTCCACCCAGCACTACTCGTTCGCTGTCGACGCCCTCGTGCGGATGGTGAAGGCGACCGCGGCGACCGAGTACGAGTTCTCCCTGCGCGAGACGCGCACCTGGGACATCATCGAAGACGTCCGCACCCTCCGCAGCGAGCTGGGGATCCTCTATCGCAACGACTTCAACCGCAACGTGATCGACAAGCTGCTCCGCGACTCCGGGCTCGCCTTCCACCCGCTCTTCGTCGCAGACCCGCACATCTTCATCTCCCGCAAGAACCCCCTCGCCGCGCGGAAGCGCGTGACGCTCGCCGATCTCGCCGACGTGCCGAGGCTCACGTTCGACCAGGGCGCGAACAACTCCTTCTACTTCGCCGAGGAGATCCTCTCCACCCTCTCGAGCCCCCAGGACATCCGCGTCTCGGACCGCGCGACCATCTTCAACCTGATGATCGGCCTCGACGGCTACACCATCTCGACCGGCATCATCAGCGACGACCTCGACCCCGAGATCGTCGCCATCCCGCTCGACGTCGACGAGAACATCGAGATCGGATGGATCGGCCACTCGGCGATCCCGCTCACCGAGCAGGCGCAGCGCTACCTCGCCGAACTGCGCGCCGTCGTCTCCGAGTTCGGGGTGGAACTGCTCGGGTGAGGGCCATCACCCCTCATCGCCCACCCGCCCCGGAGTGGCGGCTCAGGTAAGCCCGAAGGCGGCGTCGGGGACATGCGGCACCGGTGTTGTGACAGGGCCGCTCTGGTGCATGGTCGTTCCTTTCGTGGGGGTCAGCTCGCGAGCTCGTCGATCCAGCTCGAACGCATTCGCAGGGCTCGTTCCGTGCTGCCGAGGACAGCGGCGAGACTGACGAGCAGATTGAGCTCGAGCGGGAGTCGGATGGGCGAGGTGAAGGTACCGATCGAGTCGGCGATCAGGGGGATCTTCGAGAGGGCCTCGATGATCTGAGGGACCTCGACGCTGAGGCCGACCACGACGAACGCGATGGAGACGAGGCCGATCACACGGCTCACTCCGGGATGCCGCTCGTGCAAGCGAGCGCGACGCCCTTCGGCGGATCGAGGATCGGGCGACAGCTGCTGTTCCACACCGTCTGCCCGCACATAGTGGCACCGTTTGAGCCCGAACCCGGTGATCGCCACCTCGATGTGTCCGCCTGGCACTGCGAAGCGTGTGGGCATCTTCGCGTAGGACTGCAGCGCTCCGTCGACGTAGAGACGCGCACGGATCTCACCGTCGGTCATATCGCCGGCATGACGGACGTCGACCGTGTACGTCGACGTCGTGCCGTCGGCAGAGCGCAGCGTGATCGATCGGAGTGACCGACCGAACATCTGCCACCAGCGATAGCGGCGCAGCGGTTCGCCGGAACCGATACGAACGCGACGGTTGCGCCAGTTCTTTCCCGCCATCATCTCGCCCTCCAGAATCTAATACAGCGTGATAGCCGACGACGGGCTAAACTAGCACACTGTTATAGACGGATGGCTCATGAGGGAGAAATGGACGAAGCGTCGAAGGAACCGGGAACACGGGAGAAGATCCTCATCGCCGCGGCAACCATGCTGGGCGAGAACCCGACCGCACGTCTGAGCGTGAGAGCAGTGGCCGCCCGCGCTCAGGTGAGCACGGGGTCGCTACGCCACTTCTTCCCGACGCAGCGGGAACTCATCGAGACGGTGGTGGCCGCGATGTACGACCTGGAGATCCCCGATGATCCGATCAATGATCGTTCTCTGACGGCGGAGGAGAGGCTCATCGCGTGCTTGCAGCTCATCCTCCGCCAAATCGGCGTGGGCGAGAGCGCGCGGAAGCAGTGGGGAGCGCTCTACGAGGCGTACGTGGCCACGCCTCCGTCCGAAGACGAAGCGGCCACCTACATCGCCCTGGACCGCATGGGACGACATCGGATCGCGCAGTGGCTGACCACGTTGATCGACGAGGGCGTGGTCCCCGCCGGTCGGGTCGAGGAGCGAGCACGGTTCCTCTCGACCGTGCTGGCGGGGCTCATGACCGAACGCGCGCTGCCTTTCGACGCCGTGGGCATCGAGGCCGAGACGACGACTCTGCGGCTCGCAGCCCACGCGGTCATGAGCGAATGGCCCGCCGCATGATGATCGCCACCGCCCTGGCGCCCGAACCGTCAGCTGCCGGTAAGCCCGCAGCCTCGATGGAAGAGGTTCTCGCTGCTGAGAGAAGCGCCTGCGGGCACGTCGACTACACCGCGAAGTTCGCGATGGGGTGTGCAGATCTCGTTGCCGGCTAGGGAATCTCCGCGTCCTCTCGGTCGACGATCAAGTGCATCCGCTCCCCCGGACACAACCCCTTTCGATGCCGTCCGGCGCTGACCTAGCATGAAGTATGAACGTTAGATGGCGACGTGCGGTAGTTATCACTCTGATCGTCGTGGCTTTCGCGCTGCTGTGGGCCGCGGTTGCCTTCGAATGGCTCACCGAAGCTGGCATTATCTGGGGCCTCGCCCTTGTGGTCATTGCATTCGCGGTGCTTGCCGTAGTGGCTGCATTCCGCAAGCGGCCCCGCCCGGAGCCCTCTGACCAGCTCAGCGCCTCGGACGAGCACTCAGACCTTTACCTCGGGCGACAGAAGCGGGTTCAGCCTCGTCGTGACGTGCGGGAGACGTCTCAGATCGGTGACGGTCTGCCACCGGATCCTCTGGCTATCCGGAATCAGAACGACTGACTCGGGTATGACGAAGGGCCCCGCGGCTTTTTTGCGCGTCACGCTCTCCGGTGGCGGCCCGTCCGGTGCATCCGGCGCACACACCTTGCAGCGCCTGTACCGTCCCGCAGCCTGGAGCTCGTCGACGGTCACGTACAAGGCTTCGTAGTAGTTTCGGTCCACGCCCTCGACGGATCCAACAAGCGAACGACCGTCTTCGTAGGACTCGAGGACCTGGTATCCAGCACGAGGCAGCTCTTCACGAATGTCGCCGCGTGCCTGGTGCTGGATCGTCGGGCAGTCCTCACGGTGCAGCACGCGCGGCGTCTCGCCGGTGCGATTCAGGATCAGACGCGGAGTCTCGGGCACGTCACCATCATCCCGCGGCAGGACCGTCATGCCCACACCAGCCTGTGGTGGCGAGCGAAGTCCGCGGCCGTGTTCGTGTTGTGGGCGGTACACAACCGCTCAACCAGCTCCTCGACGACCACCTGCAGCGCGACGGTCTCTATATCGCGCCCCGCTCGCACGGCACCCTCAGAGTCGACGACGAGATACCCCTGCTCGAACAGCTCGTCGCACCCCAGGTTGCAGGCGAGCATCGCGATCGCTGCGAAGTCCTTCCGGTGGTCCTCGTCGGAAACAGACCGCGGCACGATGTGGGCTGCCACTAGCAGCGACGCAGGCAGCCGGCGGCCGCACAAATCGCAGTTTGCCGCGTCACGTCCTGCCAACAGATATCCGCGGAGACGCCCTTGCTGCGTTACCGCAGACCGATCACCGAACATGACGAAGGCCCCGCATCCCAGTGTTTACAAGGGATGCGGGGCCTTCGTGGTGGCGGTGACGGTGGGATTTGAACCCACGGTAGGGGGTTACCCTACACAACTTTTCGAGAGTTGCACCTTCGGCCGCTCGGACACGTCACCGCGGAACAGCTTACGCGACGCGGGGCGTCCACGCGAATCGAGAGCAGCAGCTCACCAGGCGCTGGCGACCTCGGCGTGCGTGCGCAGGATGCCCTCGGTCGATCCGGCGGGTGCGCGGCCGATGCCGCATTCCGTCGCGACCCCGAACGCGGAGACGAACGGAGCAGCGGCGGCGATGCGACGTGCGGCGCCCTCGACCCCGTCCTCCCGGTGCACGAGCCCCAGGTACAGCTCGTCGACCGGTGCGAGGTCGGTGAGCGGGGCGAAGTAGGCCTCGTCGTCGTGGTCGATCGGCACGGGGAGGTGCAGCCAGGTGAGCGGACGCGCGGATGCGGCCACGACGGCGTTCGCATACCGGACCAGGTTCGCCGCGTCGCGCGGCTCGAAGAAGTGCTTCTCCCCCGCGTCGCCGTAGCAGAGGTGCACGCCCACCTCGACGTCGGCGGGCACCGCGTCGACCAGGGCGGCCAGCCGTGCGACCAGTCCGGCGAACGGGTCGCCGGGCCACCAGGCCTCCATCACGGATCCGTACCCGGCCGCGCGCTCGATGATGCCCATCTCGCTGGCGACGTCCCACTGCACGGCGAGGTCTTCGTGCGGGATGGCGGCCAGGATCTCCTCGAGCTCGCGCAGGATCGCGGCGGTGTAGACGGGCTCGATGGCGCCGCGATCATCGCCGTGGAAGAACGAGGCGATCACCGCGAGCGGCGTGGGCAACGACACCTGGAACCGCACCTCCGCCGGAACCGCACCTTCGGCGCGCAGTCGCTCGAACACCGCATACGACTCGATCGCGGCGGCTGCGTAGCCGAGCGGCGGCAGCTCGATGGCCGAGGCATCCACGCCCTCGCCGATGCGCAGACCCCGGGCATCGATGCCGGCGGGGAACGGGATGGGTTCATCGCCGATGCGCTCGATGCCCTCGGCCAGTCCGATCACGTCGGGCTGGAACATGATCCAGTGGAACCGCTTGCCGACCTCGCCGTCCGGGATGCGGCGGAGTCGAGTGCCGAGCGTCTCCGCGGCGGTGCGGATCGTGGTCTCGGCGTCGTCGTAGTTCACGCTGCCCACGAGGAGGGCACCCTGCGGCTGAGTCATGCCCCCAGAATATCGGCGGGTCGGCGGTGTTTTCCCCGGCGGCGGCTCCGCCAGGACGGGGGCGATCGAGTTAGGATGGCCTTACAACCCGCCGCCTGTGGGGGCAGCGATGACGGGAAGGTTCCATCATGGGCTTCATCACGTCCGAGGCACTGGCCGACACCGGCTACGTCGTGCTCGACGACCACACCTCCGCCACCGATCCCGCTGAATGGCTGGGCCTCGAGTACGTCGGTTGGCGCTCCTCCGGCATCACGCGCTTCGCCCCGCTCACCAGCTATGCCGGCGACGTCGACTGCAACGGCTTCTGGAACCACACCCCGCCGCGCACCGACAAGGACGGTGTCTGGGTCGACTCGCAGGTCGCGATCGCCCCGACGCTCCAGCGCCGGGCCCAGGAACCGGGCGCGGGCATCGGCCGATGCCGCGTGATCGAGCTGCAGCCCAACGAGTACGCCGACGCGATCTACAACCTGCACCAGGACGACAACAACCGCCTCAACGAAGAGGGCACCGGCTGGGTCGTCCGCGGCTTCTTCAACCTCTCCGACGACACCGAGTCGATGCTGATCCTGCGCTCCGATCGCTTCGACCCCGCGACCGAGATCCGCCTGCCGCTGCGCGCCGGCTCCCGCATCATCGTCGACACGCAGCGCTTCTGGCACGCGGTCTGGCACCGCGGCACGGCACCCCGGTACGCCCTCATCACCTCGTGGACCAGCGGCCCCGAGCTCGACGCGTACATCGCCGCCAACCACGGCGACCCGCACCCCAAGACCGTCGACCTCGATCCCCGGTTCGTCGACGCCGCCCAGATCGAGCTGCATCGCCGCATCGAAGAGCGCCGTCGCGCGTTCGAAGCACAGGGCATCGTGATGGAACCGCCCGTGGACATGAACGTCTGAGACGTCGGCCGGCGGGTCTCCCCGCACGGAGCCAACGGCGTCAGACCGTGCGGCCGTCGTGGATCCGCACCACGCGGTCGACCGTCCCCGCCGGCGGCGCCACGTGCGAGATCAGCAGCACCGACTGCTCCCCCGCGGCCAGCAGCAGATCGCGCAGCAGGGCATCCGATGCCTCAGGATCGACGCCCGCCGTCGGCTCGTCGAGCACCAGCACGGGGAAGCCGCGCAGCAGCGCCCTGGCGAGCGAGATCCGCTGCGCCTGACCGCCGGACACCAGCGCGCCGCGGTCACCCACCCTCGCATCGAGGCCCCCGCGCTCCCGCACCCAGTCACCGAGTCCGACCCGGTCGAGCATCGCCAGCAGTTCCTCGTCCGAGGCGGAGTCGCGCGCGAAGAGCAGATTCTGGCGGATGTCCTCGTCGAACAGCTGAGGGCTCTGCTCGCACAGTCCGATCACGCGTCGCAGCGCCGGGCCCGAGAGCTCTGCGGCGTCGCGACCACCCACCAGATACTCGCCCTCCACGCGCAGGAAGCCGACCAGGGTCGCCGCGAGCGAGCTCTTGCCCGCCCCACTCGGTCCCGCGACCAGCACGCGCTCACCGGCGCGGAGGTCGAGGTCGATTCCCTTCAGCGCGGGCGTGCCGCCGGGCCAGGTCGCCCTGACGCCGCGCAGATGCAGCTCGGGAGTGCGCGCGAACTCCACGTCATCCCCCTCGTCGGAACGCAACTCCTCCGGCATCCGCTCCGGGAGCACGTCGACGATGCGCCCGGCGCTCGCGCGCACGCTCCGCCATGACGCCGCAGCGATCGGCACCGCTCCGAACACCTCGAAGACCACCATCGGCACGAGCACCGCCACGGCCAGCCACGGACCGTCGATCGAGCCGTCCGCAAGACCCGGAGCCGCCACGGCGAGCGCCCAGACCGATGCCGCCCCGGCCACGGCGGACACGACACCCGCCGCGACGGCCTGAGCGAGGGAGGCACGGTCGACCACGCGTCGCAGAGCCGCATCGGCGGCGGTGATCCGCGCCCGCGCCTGTCGCTCCGCCCCGTAGGCGATGAGAACGTCGAGGCTCCCGAGGTAGTCGACGAGAGCTGCGGAGAGCTCTGCCCGACGCTCCGAGACCCGTGCTTCGGCGTGCGAGCCGAACGCCCAACCGAGTCCGATCGCTGCAGCCGCGGCGGCCAGGAGGCAGACCGCGAGAGCGAGGGCGGCCGGGGGCGAGACGAACGCGAGGAAGCCCACCGCTCCGACCGCGACGAGCGCCGCCACACCGAGCGGCTGCACCACTCGCAGCGGCAGGTTCTGCAGGTTCTCGACGTCGTCCACGAGAGCTGCGAGCACCTGCCCGCGGTCCGTCGAGCCGAGTCCCGCCGGCGACAGAGGGATCAGCCGGCGCACCATGTCGGCACGAGTCGAGGCGAGCTGACGCAGCGCGGCATCGTGTCCGCTCAGGCGCTCCAGATAGCGGGTGACCGCGCGCGAGACGGCGAAGAAGCGCACACCGACGACGGCGATCGACAGCGGCACCAGCGAATCGACGATCGAGGCGCTCACGATCAGCCACCCGCTGACCGCGAGCAGACTCACGGCGGCGGCGGCCGAGAGCAGACCCCAGATCAGTCCCGGTACGAAGCGGCCGAGTGGCGGCTGCGCGAGTCGCAGGATGGCGCCGACCCGGTGACCGCGGGAATGCGCGGCATCGGTTGTGCGGGGTGCAGTCATGCGTTCACCCCCAGCGCCACGATCTGATCCGCGATCTCCCGTGCGGTCCGACGGTGGGAGACGAGGAGGATCGTCGCCCCGGCATCCGCCTTCTCGCGCAACGATCGCCACAGCCGGTCCTCGGTCTCGGGGTCGAGCGCACTCGACGGCTCATCGAGTGCGAGCACGCGGTCGGGCGCCGATCCCTGGCGATACAGGGCGCGGGCGACAGCCACCCGCTGCGCCTGCCCGCCCGACAGCCCCGCCCCCTGCACGCCGAGTTCCAGCGCGGGGTCGATCCCCTCGGCGCAGGCGTCGTCGAGCGCAGCGCGCACCCGACCTGCGTCCGGCACAGGATCACCGAGGGTGACGTTCGCCGCCACGGTCCCGCGCGTCAGTCCAGGTGCCTGTCCGGCCCAGGCGAGCCACACCGACGGCGCGATCCCCCGCACGTCCGCGCCGCCGTAGAACGCCGTCCCCTCGAACTCGACCGCGCCCCGGAGTGCCGCCAGCAGCGACGACTTCCCCGACCCGCTCGGCCCCTCGATGACCGTGATGGTCCCCGGCCCGGCTGCGAACGACACGGACGGCAGGTCGCGCACCCGCAGACCCTCGACCACGAGGTCTCCGCCGTTCGCCGGTTCCACGGTGGTGTCCACATGCATGACCGATTCACGGATGCCGGGGGTTTCGGCGGCGATTCCTCCGACATCCGTCGAAAGCTCCTGCATCCGCGCGCGCTCCCCCGCCGCATCGAGCACCTCGAAGACGTCCTCCGTCGCCGCGACCCCCTCGGCCGCCGCGTGGAACTGCACCCCCACCTGCCGGATGGGCAGGAACGCCTCGGGAGCGAGCAGTAGCACGAACAGCCCCACCTCGAGGGTCAGATCGCCCGACAGCAGCCGGAAGCCGACCGACACCGCGATCAGGGCCACCGCGATCGAGGCCAGCAGCTCCATCGCGAAGCCGGACAGGAACGAGAACCGCAGCACCTTCATGGTCTCGCGGCGGTACTCGTCGGCGGTGACCTCGATGCGGTCGGCCGCACGCCGGTCGCGTCCGAACAGTCGCAGCGTCGACAGCCCCTGCACCGTGTCGGCGAAGCGTGCCGCGAGGCGCTGCAGCGTCTGCCACTGCCGGGTCTGCACGGTGCGGGTCGCCATGCCGATCAGGATGAGGAACAACGGGATCAGCGGCAGCGTGATCACTGCGGTGAGTCCGCTCGGCCAGTCCTGCCACCACATGACCGCGACGAGCACCGGCGTCGCGATCACGGTCAGCACGAGCTGCGGGATGTACCGGGCGAAGTAGGCGTCGAGAGCTTCGAGCCCGTGACCGGCCGTGACCGCGAGCGCCGTCTGATTGCGCTGCGCGAGCCACCCTGGCCCGAGCCTCCCGACCGCAGCCACGAGCGCCGTGCGCAGCTGCATCCCCGTCTTGGCGGCCGCCCGTGTGCCCGCGGCATCCGAGGCCGCGATGAGCAGGCCGCGCAGCAGAGCCGTGAGCAGCAGCCAGAGCAGCGACGAGGTGACGTCACGCCCCGCGAGCGCCCCCGTGATCGCGTCGGTCAGCAGCCACGCGAAGACGATCGTGACCGCCGTCTGGACGACGCCGATCAACGCGGATGCCGCGAGGAAACCCCTCGCGGCACCCGCGTATCGCAGCAGTCTCGGATCGACGGGTTTCACGCGTGCGCCGGAGCCCCCTCGATGGATTTCCGGGTGACGCGCTTGCGGAACACCCAGTAGGTCCACGCCTGGTACGCGAGCACGAGCGGCATCGCGATCAGGGCCGTCCAGCTCATGATCTGCAGCGTGTACGGGGTACTCGAGGCGTTGGCGATCGTGAGGCTGTAGGCCGGGTCGATCGTCGACGGCATCACGTACGGGAACAGGGCGGAGAACAGCATGACCACGGCGAACATGACCGTGAGCATGCCGGCGAAGAACGCCCACCCGTCGCGACGGACGAGCGAGAAGCCGACCGCCGCGATCAGGCTGACCGCCGCGAGCGCACCGGCTGCGATGACCAGCCAGAGCAGCGGAGCCTCGCGGCCCATCGCGATCGCGACCGTCCAGATCACCGTCGCGGCTGCGACGAGGATCGTCGGGATGGCGGCCTTCTTTGCGAGCTTCTGCGCATCCTCATGCACCTGACCATCGGTCTTGAGTGCCACGAACAGCACCCCGTGCAGGAAGAAGAGCAGCAGCGTGGTGACGCCCACCAGCAGTGCGTAGGGGTTCAGCAGGGAGAAGAAGCCGCCGACGAAGATGTGGTTCTCGTCGATCGCGACGCCCTGCACGATGTTGCCGAACGCCACACCCCACAGCAGAGCGGGAACGACCGAGCCGATCACGATCATCCGGTCGAAGCCGGCCTTCCACTTCGCGCTGTCGCGCTGGTGCCGGTACTCGAACGAGACACCGCGCAGGATCAGCGCGAGCAGGATCAGCAGCAGCGGCAGGTAGAAGCCGCTGAACAGCGTGGCGTACCACTCGGGGAACGACGCGAACAGCACGGCGCCGGCCACGATGACCCAGGTCTCGTTGAGATCCCAGACCGGGCCGATCGTGTTGATGACCTGTCGGCGCGAGACGTCGTTCTTGCCGAGGAACGGCAGGGACATGCCGACTCCGAAATCGAAGCCGTCCAGGACGAAGTAGCCGACGAAGAAGAAGGCGACGATGAAGAACCAGAGTGTTGCGAGATCCATGATGCTCCTCCCTCTCAGTAGACGACCGACGGCAGCTGGGCCGTCTCGTCATGCGGCTTCTCTTCGGTGTCGGGCCCCTTCTGGGCGGCCCGGATGATGAGGCGGATCTCCACGACGGCGAGCGCCGCATAGATCGCGGTGAACGCGATGAGCGATATCAGCACCTCGAGCCCGCTGACGCCCGGCGAGACACCGTCCTGCGTCGTCATCAGCCCGAACACGATCCAGGGCTGTCTGCCCATCTCGGTGAAGACCCAGCCCATGATGTTGGCGGCCAGCGCGAGCGGGAACGACCAGATGGCGACCTTCCACATCCACGGTGCGACCGGCTTCTTGGCGCCCTTGCGGGTGACCCAGAGGCCCGCGACGGCGACGAGCGCCGCGGCGATGCCCAGGCCGATCATCCAGCGGAAGGCCCAGTACGTGATCCACAGCACCGGGGCGAAGTCGGTCAGACCGGTGGCGGCGTAGGTCTGCGCGTACTCGGCGTTCAGATCGTTGATGCCGTGCACACACGCGTCGAGGGTGTGTGTCGACAGCAGCGAGAGCAGATAGGGCACGCGGATGGAGAACAGTTCGGAGCTGCCGTCCGGGGTGCCGAGCGTGAAGATGCTGAACGAGGCATCGGGACCGCAGACCGTGTTGAACGTGGCCTCGGCCGCCGCCATCTTCATGGGCTGCGCGGCGTACATCGCGAGGCCCAGCTGGTCGCCCGTGAGCACGACGCCCGCGGTCGAGACGATCATGGCCCACAGCCCGAACTTGAGCGAGATGCGCATGGTGTCGAAGTGCTGGCCGCGCGAGAGGTGCCAGGCCGAGACCGAGATCACGACACCGGCGGCGAACATGAACGCACCGAAGATCGTGTGCGGGAACGCGGCGAGCGCGACGGGGTTGGTCAGCAGCGCCCAGAAGTCGGTCAGCTCGGCGCGGTTGGTCGCCTCGTTGAACGTGTACCCGACGGGGTTCTGCATGAAGGCGTTGGCAGCGATGATGAAGTACGCCGACAGGATGCTGCCGATCGAGACGCACCAGATCGTGGCGAGGTGCAGCTTCTGCGGGAGCTTGTCCCAGCCGAAGATCCAGAGGCCGATGAAGGTCGCCTCGAAGAAGAAGGCCAGCAGGCCCTCGAAGGCGAGCGGGGCGCCGAACACGTCACCGACGAAGCGGGAGTAGTCGGACCAGTTCATGCCGAACTGGAACTCCTGCACGATGCCGGTGACGACGCCCATGGCGAAGTTGATCAGGAAGATCTTCCCGAAGAAGCGGGTCAGGTGCAGGTACTGCACCTTGCCGGTGCGCACCCACGCGGTCTGGAAGATCGCCGCGACCAGCGCCATGCCGATCGTGAGCGGCACGAAGAGGTAGTGGTAGACGGTCGTCAGGCCGAATTGCCATCGGGCCAGAGCGAGTGGATCAAGCCATTCCATGCACGACTCCTGTTCTGTGGTGCCGCTGCTTCGTGCTGTGACGCAGCGTTCCCTCGACCAGCGGCGCGGTGGTGTCGCGCAGCTGCACGGTGCAGTCCGACGGGAGGACAGCGTCGCGCACGCACTCGGCTTCGAGTGGTCCGCCTGCCTCGTTCAGGACGCCTTGCATGAGTTCCAGGTGCACGCGGCACAGCATCGGGCGGTCTTCCGACCGTCCGGCGGCGTGCGGGCACGGGCTGAGGTCGACCGTGAGACTGCGGTCGTCGAGCACGGGCTCGAAGCCGCTCTCCTCCAGGTGCTCGACGAGCGCATCGAACTGATAGGTGGCTTCGCGACCGAGTCCGGATGCCGCGTCGGGGAGCATGCTCCGCATCAGGTCGCCGCGACGGGCTGCCGCCTTCGCCTTGTCTCGGGCCACGGGACTGGAGGCCCCTGGCGCTCCGGTCGCCGCGCTGTACAGCGTGCGCGGTCGGCCCCGCGTCGTGCGGTGCTCGATCGTGGGGATCACGTAGCCGCCCTCGATCAGGCGCTGCAGGTGCTCGCGGATCGTGTTGGGGTGCAGCCCGGTGGCTTCGCACAGCTCGGTGATCGAGAGCTCGCCCCGGGTCTGCGAACTTCCCGCTTCGAAGAGCAAGTGCAGGATCTGCACCCGGGAGTAGCTCGAGATCGGCCCGCAGACGGGCCCGCCGTTGGCCATGAACCCAGTATCCCGCGACACTGCGAGTTTGCCGAGAGGATCGGCCGTGAATAAACACCTGGCCGATAGGGATGTCTGATGCCGGCGATAGCCTGGGGGCATGGCCACCCGGAAACCCGCTCCTCCCGCGTACGTGTGCACGGAATGCGGGTGGACCACCGCCAAGTGGGTCGGACGCTGCGGCGAGTGCCAGCAGTGGGGAACGGTGCAGGAGCAGGCAGCGCAGACGGGCATCCTCCGTCGGGTGGGGCCGGTCGCGCCGACGGCCGACCGTGCCGCCCGGCCCATCACGCAGATCACGACGCAGGATGCACCGCGTCGCTCGAGCGGCGTCGGCGAGTTCGACCGTGTCCTCGGCGGCGGCATCGTGCCGGGGGCGGCGATCCTGCTCAGCGGTGAACCCGGCGTCGGCAAGTCCACGCTTCTGCTCGAGGTGGCAGCGCAAGCGGCTCGCGGCGGACGCCGTGTGCTCTACGCGAGCGCCGAGGAATCCCCCGGTCAGGTGCGCCTGCGCGCCGAGCGCACTGGCGCGCTGCACGACGAGCTGTATCTCGCGAGCGAGACCGATCTGGCGACCATCCTCGGCCACATCGACGAGGTCAAGCCGCAGCTCGTGATCGTCGACTCGGTGCAGACCGTCTCGTCGTCCCTGATCGACGGCGCCGCCGGGCAGCCCAGCCAGGTGCGAGAGGTGGCTGCCACGCTGATCCGCATCGCCAAGGATCGCGACCTGCCGATCATCATCGTCGGCCACGTGACAAAAGACGGTCAGGTCGCCGGGCCCCGTGTGCTCGAGCACCTCGTCGACGTGGTGTGTCACTTCGAGGGCGACCGGCAGACCTCGCTGCGCTTCGTCCGCGCGCTCAAGAACCGCTTCGGTCCGACCGACGAGGTGGGCTGCTTCGAGATGACCGGCGGCGGCATCGCCGAGGTGCCAGACCCCTCAGGGCTCTTCCTCTCGCAGGGGGCGACCGAGCCAGGCACGTGCGTGGCGATCTCGCTCGAGGGTCGACGCGCCCTCCCCGTCGAGGTGCAGGCGCTCACGGTGCCGAGCAACGCCCCGAACCCGCGCCGCATCGTGCACGGCGTCGACTCTTCGCGAGTCGCCATGGTGCTGGCCATCCTCGAGAAGAGAGCCGGCATCGCGACCGGCAGCCTCGACGTCTACGTGTCCACGGTCGGCGGTGTGCGCTTCACCGAACCCGCGGCCGACCTCGCGATCGCCATCGCCGTGGCGGGTTCCATCCAGCAGATCTCGGTTCCGCGCACGGTCGCGGCGGTGGGCGAGCTGAGCCTCGCCGGGGAGATCAGGCCGGTCACGCAGGCGGCCCAGCGACGCTCCGAGGCCGCGCGCCTCGGCTATGAGCAGGTGGTCGACGATCGTTCGAAGACGCTCCGAGCCGCGCTGAGCGATGTGCGCGCGCGCAACACCTCACGCCGATCCGACCGCGACATCCCCCCGTTCTGACCGCCCGCGCTTCCGCGTCGCGGTTTTGACGTCGACGGTCAGGCATGGAGGGTCTGACGCCGTGTGTCAGGCGTCGCGTGTCAGGCGTCGAGCGCCTTGAGCAGCTCAGCGGGATCGGCCTGCATCGGGTGCGGCCCGGCGATATCGAGGAACACCGTCGTGATCGGATGCGCCGCGAGGAACTTCCGCAGCCAGTCCGCGCTGTAGATGCCCACTCCTGGAGGCAGGTTGGCAGGCTTGTTCTTCGCGTCGCTGAAGAGCAGCAGGGCGAGGTCACCGGTGTTCGGGTCGCGATACGTCCACACCTCGCCGCTGTCGAGAGGGTTGTCCCGCGCGCCGGGCTTGATGAGCGGGACGATCGTGGTGCCGTGCCGGAGGGCGAGCGCGACCGCAGCGACATCCTGCTTCTCCAGAGCCTGCGCCAGAGCGTCCGAACGGAAATCCTCGGGTGCCGGCTTGTTCTTTCCGGACTTCGCCTTCTTCGCTGCCATGCATCCAGCTTATGCAGAGCGCCGGGCTCAGAGTGCCGATCCGACAGCGGAGACGATTGGGGCCCTCTCGAGTCCCACATTGGGGACTGGGGTACTCGAGAGGGCCCTCGGACTCTCGTGCGGCGATGTCGAAGCGCTGGGGACGCTGTAGTTCGACGCCACTGGGGATGGCTTGTTGCCGCAGATGCGGAGAGTCGCTTCTATGGTATCCCAAAGAGTGGGGGATGTCAGCATCGTGCGGCGAAGGCAGGCGACATCGCTCCATTTCGTGCGATACCCGTCGAGCGACGACGGATTTCGAACGCGCCGTCTGAGATCGCTTCGAACTCAGCGGGACGGAGCTGCGCAGCGATCGGTCGTCGGTGCGACGTCGTTCAGTAGAGCAGGATCTGCGCGCTCGAGGGGCTCGTGAAACCGCCGATGGATACCTCGACGTGGTACGAGGCTCCGCCCCCAGGCGCTCGCTGCCGATTCTCCTGGGCACAGGTCTCGACACTCGACCGGGTGCGATCCCAGGTGACGGGGTCTTTGCTCGTGACCGTGGTACCCGCCGTGAGCGTGGCGATCATGCTGCTCGGGTTCTCCTGGCAGTCGGTCGAACGCCACCATTCGTCCGAACCGCTGGAGATCGTGAACGCCTGGGTGGCGGAACCGACGTCGAGCGTGCAGTCCTTCGTGCCCTTGTTGGTCAGCGAGATCGAGAGCTTCGGCAGAACGCCGGGCGCATAGCTCTCGGCGTCGGTCACGGCGGCGACCTCGATGTCCGCCGCCTCGCAGGCGACGATCGCCGGCGTCTGCTCGGAGGAGGGATCGGGAGAGGGCGACTGCCCCTCGGTCGTCGCGCCCGCGGACGGTGACGGCGACGTGGAGGGGGTGGACGTCGGCGTCGATGACGTGTCGGCCGAGGCCCACGGGCGGGCGATCAGCAACCAGGCGCCGATGCCGATCGCGGCGACGGCCAGGATGAGACCGAGGATGACGACCAGTCGCCGACGACGGTAGACGGCGGCAGAGCGACGGGGCATGACTCCAGGCTAAGCGATCCGCCGCGCTCAGCCTGGGAGGCCCCACGGCACACGCGGACGAACGTGCGTGGTCAGAGCACCTTGAGCATGCGCGTGTTGCCGAGCGTGTTCGGCTTGACGTGGGCGAGGTCGAGGAACTCCTCCACACCCGCGTCACCGCTGCGCAACAGCTGCGAGTACACGTCCGAGTCGACCACCTGCTCGCCGATCGGGGTGTAACCGCGCCGCCCGAAGAAGTCGACCTCGAACGTGAGGCAGAACAGGCGGGTCAGGCCGAGCGTCTTGGCGTTCTCCTCCAGGCGGTCGACGATCGCGCGCCCGACACCGTGGTGCAGCCAGTCGTCGCGCACGAGCAGAGTGCGCACCTCGCCGAGGTCTTCCCAGAACACGTGCAGCGCCCCGCATCCGATCAGCACGCCATCGGCCTCTGCGACGACGAACTCCTGCACCGCGCCGTACAGCACCGCCAGGTCTTTGCCGAGCAGGATGCGCTGTTCGACGAGCGGCTGCAGCAGGTCACGGATGCCGACGATGTCGGCGCTGCGCGCCGGACGGACGATGTACTCGCTCACACCTCAAGCCTAGAACCCACCCCTGGGCATGTCCCTCAGCCGTGGTCGGTATGCCAAAACCCAGACCATCCGATGCCCTCGAGGCGTGTCGGGCCTGGACGCGCCGAGGCGCCGCGGCATGGTCTGGGTTTTCGCACGAGGCGGGGACACAAGAGGCGGGGACGCAAGAGGCGGGGACGCACGAGGCGGGGACGCAAGAAGGGGCGGATGCCGCAGCATCCGCCCCTTCTCGTGGTTCCGGGAGGTCATTCCCCGCTGGCGACCGCCAGGTCGGGGGTGCCGGAGATCGCGCCGCCGCCGGTGTTCACACCGACCGCGACGGGACCGCCATCGCGCGGGCCGTGCTCGAACAGGAACTGCCCGTCCTTCGCGTCGACCTTCACGTGGTCTCCGGAGTTGAGCTCACCGTGCAGGATCTTCTCCGACAGACGGTCCTCGACCTCGTGCTGCATCGCGCGACGCAGCGGTCGGGCGCCCAGGGCCGGGTCGAAGCCGATCTCGATCAGACGCTCCTTGGCGGCCTGCGACAGCTCGATCGTCATGTCGCGGTCCAGCAGACGCTCGCCGAGGCGCTTGGTGAACAGATCGACGATCTGCACCAGCTCTTCCTTCGACAGCTGCGGGAACACGATGATGTCGTCGACACGGTTGAGGAACTCGGGCTTGAAGTGCCGCTTGAGCTCTTCGTTCACCTTGCCCTTCATCCGGTCGTAGCTGGTCGAGTCGTTGCCCTCGATCTGGAAGCCGACGGGTCCGCCGGCGATGTCGCGCGCACCGAGGTTGGTGGTCATGATGATGACCGTGTTCTTGAAGTCCACGATCCGACCCTGACCGTCGGTGAGACGACCCTCTTCCAGGATCTGAAGCAGCGAGTTGAAGATGTCCGGGTGCGCCTTCTCGATCTCGTCGAAGAGGACCACGCTGAACGGCTTGCGCCGCACCTTCTCGGTGAGCTGGCCACCCTCTTCGAATCCGACGAATCCGGGAGGGGCACCGAACAGACGCGAGACGGTGTGCTTCTCACCGAACTCGCTCATGTCGAGGGAGATCAGCGCAGCTTCGTCGTCGAACAGGAACTCGGCGAGAGCCTTGGCCAGCTCGGTCTTTCCGACACCCGTGGGGCCGGCGAAGATGAACGAGCCGGAGGGACGCTTCGGGTCCTTGAGGCCGGCACGCTGACGACGGATGGTCTTGGAGAGGGCGGCGATGGCCTCCTCCTGACCGATGACGCGCTGGTGCAGCGCCTTCTCCATGAAGACGAGTCGGCTGGACTCCTCCTCGGTCAGCTTGAACACGGGGATGCCGGTCGCCTGGGCGAGCACCTCGGCGATCAGACCCTCATCGACGACCGCCTGGGTCGCGACGTCGCCCGCACGCCACTGCTTCTCGAGGCGCAGACGCTCCGCGAGGAGGCTCTTCTCCTCGTCGCGCAGGGAGGCGGCCTTCTCGAAGTCCTGCTCCTCGGAGGCGACTTCCTTCTGCTCGCGCACGGCGGCGATCTTCTCGTCGAACTCACGCAGCTCGGGCGGGCTGGACAGGATCGACAGACGCAGACGTGCGCCGGCCTCGTCGATCAGGTCGATGGCCTTGTCCGGGAGGAAGCGGTCCGAGACGTAGCGGTCGGCGAGGTTCGCCGCGGCCACGATCGCGCCGTCGGTGATCTGCACCTTGTGGTGCGCCTCGTAGCGGTCGCGCAGACCCTTGAGGATGTTGATCGCGTGCGGCAGCGTCGGCTCGTTCACCTGCACCGGCTGGAAGCGGCGCTCGAGCGCGGCGTCCTTCTCGAAGTGCTTGCGGTACTCGTCGAGCGTGGTGGCACCGATCGTCTGCAGCTCGCCGCGGGCGAGGAGAGGCTTCAGGATGCTGGCCGCGTCGATCGCGCCCTCGGCGGCGCCCGCACCCACGAGGGTGTGGATCTCGTCGATGAAGACGATGATGTCGCCGCGCGTGCGGATCTCCTTGGTGACCTTCTTCAGACGCTCCTCGAAGTCACCGCGGTAGCGGGAACCGGCGATGAGCGAGCCGAGGTCGAGCGAGTAGAGCTGCTTGTCCTTCAGCGTCTCGGGCACATCGCCCTTGACGATCGCCTGGGCCAGCCCCTCGACGACGGCGGTCTTGCCGACGCCCGGCTCGCCGATCAGGACGGGGTTGTTCTTGGAACGGCGGGAGAGGATCTGCATGACCCGCTCCGCCTCCTTCTCGCGCCCGATCACCGGGTCGAGCTTGTTGTCGCGTGCGGCCTGGGTGAGGTTGCGACCGAACTGGTCGAGCACGGCCGAGCCGCCCTGAGCGCCCGCCTGCGAGTCGTTGGTCTGCGCACCGACGGACGCCGGCTCGCGACCGGGAGCGCCGGAGAGCAGCTGGATGACCTGCTGGCGCACCTTGTTGAGGTCGGCGCCGAGCTTGACGAGCACCTGGGCGGCGACGCCCTCGCCCTCGCGGATGAGGCCGAGCAGGATGTGCTCGGTGCCGATGTAGTTGTGGCCGAGCTGGAGGGCCTCGCGGAGGCTGAGCTCGAGAACCTTCTTGGCGCGCGGGGTGAACGGGATGTGGCCGGTCGGCTGCTGCTGACCCTGGCCGATGATGTCCTGCACCTGCTCGCGCACGGCGTCGAGGGAGATGCCGAGCGACTCGAGCGCCTTGGCAGCGACACCTTCACCCTCGTGGATGAGACCGAGCAGGATGTGCTCGGTTCCGATGTAGTTGTGGTTGAGCATCTTCGCCTCTTCTTGGGCGAGGACGACCACTCGACGGGCTCGGTCCGTGAATCTCTCGAACATGCTGTGACTCCTTATTCGCACGGGGCGAAGCGCTGACACCTATGGCGTTCTCTGCGCCTGTACATCGAGAGTAACCACCGCGAACGGCACGTATGCCCGTGTTCGCCGTGGGCATACCGGAGGTTGACGGGGTTATCGACTGTCGTTATGTTAACGACAGTCGATAACAACGGGTCCGAATCAGACCACCGAGAAGGAGGCGCCATGACCGATGTACCGACCGCGACCAGAGCGGCGAGCCTGGTGGAGAAGACCGTGCTGGGTGTCATAGCCGGAGCCGCGGGAGCCATCGCGGTCGTCGATCTGATCGGCGCAGGCGTCCGCACCGCCGTCCTGATGACGGGCGAGTCCGTCACCGTCCCGTCGATGCCGCTGAGCACGGCCGAGGCGCCCGCAGTGCTCGCGGCGTCCTCGAACATCTTCGATGCACAGTACGACACCGTCACGCTCACCGCCACCGGCCTCAGCCTCTCTCCCCGCCTCCTGCTCGCCATCGCCGATGCTCTCGCAGTCCTGGGCCCGATCGTGCTGTGTGTCGCGGTGGCCTGGCTCTGCATCCGCCTCTTCATCGGTCGCCCCTTCGGCAGTGCGGCGACCTGGGGCATCGCCGTCGCCGCGCTCGCCGTCATGGCGGGCGGTCTGATGAGCCAGGCGGTGCGCGCGAACGCGTTCAGTGAGATCACCTCCGAGCTGAACCTCGTCTCCGCTGGCGTCCCGGCGTTCGAGATGTCGATCGACCTCGCCCCGTTCGGGTGGGGCTTCGCGCTCGTGGTCGTCGCCGGCGCGTTCGAGATCGGCCAGCGGCTGCAGCGCGACACGGAAGGACTCGTCTGATGAAGACCACCGCAGGCACCACCGCACCCACCCGCTCCGAGACGGCAGACGCGATCGCCGTGATCCTCTACGCCGCCGCGGCTCTGCTGACGGTGGCGTTCGCCACGATCCTTCGCGTCGCCGGCACCTTCCGCGACTCCGGGATCGCGTGGTCGATCCCGATCGACGAGCAGCCGATCTCGGCGACCACCGACTCCGGCGCGATCTCCGTCGAGGGGATAGCCCAGGATGTGATGGTCTTCGCCACCGGTGTGAACGCGGTGTCGGTCGGGGCGATCATCGCCGCCATCACCCTGTGGGCGCTCGCGGCCCTGCTGGTGATCGGGTCGGTCACGCTGGTCGCCTGGAACTTCCTGCGCGGACGTTTCTTCGTGCGCGGCAACGCCCGCGCGTTCGATGTGATCGGCTGGACCCTGGTCGTCGCGCCGATCCTGATCGTCATGTTCGAGACCATGGGCCGCAACGGCGTCACCTCAGCACTCGGCCTCGGTGAGGGAGAACCTGCGCATCCGATCGAGTTCTGGAGCGTCGCCCCGATCTTCGCGACCGGCGTGACCGTGGGCCTGATCGCCGTCGCGTTCCGCCGCGGCATCCGCCTGCAGAACGAGAAGCTCGCGCTCGAGAAGGACACGGAGGGGCTGGTGTGACCCCGGCGGAGAGCGACGACGAGTTCACCGGCATCCACTGCCGACTCGATGAGCTGCTCGCCGATCGCGGGATGACCCTCACCGAGCTGAGCGCCGCGGTCGGGGTGAGCATCGTGAACCTGTCGGTCCTGAAGAACGACCGCGCCCGCGCCATCCGCTACTCCACCCTTCGCGCGATCTGCGAAGCGCTCGACTGCGAAGTGGGCGAGCTGCTGGTGCTCGCTCCCCGCTGAGCCCACTCCCCCGCTGAACTCACTCCCCCGCTGAACTCACTCCCCCGCTGAGCTCGGGAGCGTCATCCTTCGTCATATGCACCCAGGGAATTCTCAGGGAGTCATAGCGTTGGGCCTCATGGCGCGCACTCGGCGCGCCGCGATCCTGGAGTCCCCACCCCATGAGCACCACCGCACGCGCCCAGAAGGCGCCAGACACCCGCGGACCGGTCCGGAAGCTGCTGACGTCGTTCGGCTTCCAGATCCTCGCCGCCCTCGTCCTCGGCGTCGCCGCCGGTCTGATCGGCCGCCAGCTCGGCGCCACCGCCGAGAACCCGAACGGCCTGTCGGCGACCCTCGACACGATCGGCAGCTCGTACGTGACGCTGCTGCGCGCCGCCGTCGTCCCGCTGATCTTCACGGCCATCGTCGCCAGCATCTCGAACCTGCGCCGCGTGCAGAACGCCGCGCGCCTAGCCGGCCAGACGATCCTGTGGTTCGCGATCACCGCGTTCATCGCCGTGATCATCGGCATCGTCCTCGGCCTCGTGATCCAGCCGGGCAACCGCGCCGGCGAGGGCCTCGAGACCGGCGACCCGTACACGGTCGGCACCTGGTGGAACTTCCTGCTGGGTCTCATCCCGCAGAACTTCCTCGGGCTCACGGTCAGCACCAACCCCGGCGCCGTCGAAGGCACCTTCAGCTCCAGCGTCGGCTTCAACATCCTGCAGGTCATCGTGGTCGCGGCCGTCATCGGCATCGCCGCGCTCAAGGCCGGCAAGAAGGCAGAGCCGTTCCTCGTGTTCACCGAGTCGCTGCTCAAGGTCATCCAGCGCGTGCTGTGGTGGATCATCCGCATCGCCCCGCTCGGCACGTTCGGCCTCATCGGCTCTGCAGTGATCAAGTACGGCTGGGAGAAGCTGGCCTCACTCGGCTGGTTCGCCGCCGCGGTGTACATCGGCCTCGCGCTCGTGCTGTTCGTCGTCTACCCCGTCCTGGTCAAGACGCACGGCCTGTCGATCAAGCAGTACTTCTCCGGCGTGTGGCCCGCGGTGCAGCTGGCCTTCGTCAGCCGTTCCTCGATCGGCACGCTGCCCCTCACCGAGCGCGTGACCGAGCGCAACCTGGGAGTGCCCCGCTCCTACGCCTCGTTCGCCGTGCCGCTGGGCGCGACCACGAAGATGGACGGCTGCGCCGCGATCTACCCGGCCATCGCCGCGATCTTCGTGGCACAGTTCTTCGGCATCGAGCTGAACTTCGTGCAGTACCTGCTGATCGTGATCGTCTCGGTCGTCGGTTCCGCCGCCACCGCCGGAACCACCGGCGCGGTCGTGATGCTCACGCTGACGCTGTCGACGCTCGGCCTGCCGCTCGAGGGCGTCGGGCTGCTGCTCGCGATCGACCCGATCCTCGACATGGGCCGCACCGCGGTCAACGTCGCGGGTCAGGCGCTGATCCCGACCATCGTCGCCAAGCGCGAGGGCATCCTGAACGAGGAGCTCTACAACGCTCCGCGCGAGGGCCTCCCCTTCGCCGACGACTCCGGCGACGACGACGCTCCCGAGGCGGACGCGTCCGCCGACAAGGAGCCGGTCAGCGCACGCTGACCCCCTCCCCTCTCCCCCTCTCCCCCTCTCCCCTCCGCCGAGACCCACGCGCGTCGTCGAGACCCACAGTCGCAGACGTCTCAGACGATGGGTCTGGGCGACGACGATGGGTCTCGGCGGAGGTGAGGGAGGGGGAGCGGGAGGGATCGTCAGGCGCGGCTCTGTTGACGGGTGGCACCGCGCGTGTCGAGCGCGAGCTCCTCGGCATCCATCGCGGCGATGAGCTCCCGCATCACCTCTTCGTCGAGATTGCCGGCGTCGCGCTCGGCGAGGAGGATGTCGCGGCGCACCTGCAACCACCCTCTGGACAGCGCGACGAGGTCGTCATAGGAGGGCCGGGTCACGGCGTCCTCGACCTTCTGCGCCTCGTCGGTGTCCTTCTCGACCCGGGTCATACGCTTCGTGAACGCGTCGAACACGCTCAGATCGACCTCGCCGTACTTCGCCTCCCACTCCACACGCTTCTCGGCGAGATAGGCCTTGCCGGCCTCGCGGCTCTTCTCCCGCACTTCCGCAAGAGCCGCCTCGTCCTCCGCCTCATCCGCGTCGCGCTCGATGCCGAGACCACGGATCAGCATGGGCAGCGTGAGCCCCTGCAGCAGCAGGGTGCCCACCGTGACGATGAACGCGACGACGACGATCGCGTGCGACGCCTCGGTGTCGAGGGTCGCGAGGTCGGCCGCCGCCACCGCGATCGCCAGCGTCACCACCCCGCGCATGCCCGCCCAGGAGATGACGGCGCTGTCCTTCCACGTGAGGGTGAGTCCCGCCATCTGCTCCCGAACGATGTGGCTGCGCAGTTCGTCCGCCGTGTAGTTCCCCCAGCGACGCGACTTGCGGTGACGTTTCTCGAACTCCCCGGATTCCACACCGCGATCCCAGCGCTCGAGACGCTTGCGGTCCTGGAAGTTCGACCACGCACTGGTCGGGTAGATGTAGAGGGGCCGCACGATGACCACCACGAGCAGCACCGCGCCGGAGAGCAGCAGGATCTGTCCGACGGACTCGCTGCCGAGGTCGCTGAGCACGCGAGGGAACTGCAGCCCGATGTAGGCGAACACGAAGCTCTCCAGCAACAGGTCGGCCGAGAGCCACAGCGGCTTCTCCTGTTGGCGCGTCGTGTAGTCGGTGCGCGGCGAGTTGTAGCCGACGTAGAGCCCCATCGCCACGACGGCGAGGACTCCCGATCCGAGCAGATGCTCGGCGATCGCGTACGCACCGAACGGAGCGAGCAGTCCGAAGGTGCCGATGACGACCGGATCGCTGATGCGCATGCGCAGCTGGTGCAGGACGATCCCGAAGACGAGTCCGACGGCGACACCGACGCCGACAGCCAGCAGGAACTGCAAGACCCCGCCCCACACCGAGACCGTCGCCCCGGCGAGGATCGCCGCGAACACCCGGTACAGGGTGAGCGAGGTCGCGTCGTTGATGAGACTCTCGCCCGACAACACGGTCATGATGCGTCGAGGCAGTCCGAGCCGACGACCGATCGCCGCGGCGGACACCGCGTCGGGAGGAGCGACGATCGCGCCCAGCAGCAGTGCGCCGGGAAGCGTGAGCGAGGGCAGGATCCACCAGGCGACGAACCCGACGGCGAGGGCCGTGAGCAGCACGAGCCAGATCCCGAGACGGCGGATCTGCGGCAGGCTGCGCTTGAACCCGACGAAGGAGACATCGAGGGCGGCCGAGTACAGCAGCGGCGGCAGCACGAGACTCAAGAGCACATGCCCGTCGATGTCGAGATCGGGCACGAACGGGAGGAACGACGCGGCGAGCGCGACCACCGTCACGAGCAGAGGTGCAGGCCATCCACGCCACCGCGCGAAGGCAGCGACGGCGACCGAGCCGACGAGGACGTAGAAGATGCCTGCTTCCATGCCTCAACGGTAGTGGTCGGGCCCGATGGACGGTCGGCCGCGTCGCACCATCGATCAGTCGGCGGAGCGGCGGCCTCTCCCGCGCTGAGCATCGAGGGCTTCGCGGAGCTGCTCGTTGCGCACCTGCAGGTCGTCGTTCGCATCCTGCAGGTCGAGCATCCGAGCGATCCCGGCGATGTTCACGCCGTCTTCGCGCAGTGAGGCCGCTCGCCGCAGCCGTTCGATGTCGTCATCGCTGTAGCGGCGGGTCCCGCCTTCGCTGCGGGCGGGGGTGAGCAAGCCCTTGCTCTCGAACAGGCGGAGCGTCGCCTCGGGCAGCTCGACCAGCTGCGCTGCGACGGCTATGCCGTAGAGCGGCGTCCGGCTGTCACGATGCGGCATGCGGTCACCCCCTGAGGTCGGCGGGATTCGGAGTTGCAAATCTAACACGAGTTGTCTATAAAAAATCTATAGCAATGGTGCAGATCTCCTGCACCGCCGATTAGCCCTCAGGGCAGCACGAAAGGAGAACCTCATGGCACTGACCTTCGACCCCTTCAGCCAGCTCGATCGCTTCGCCGCGAGCGTGCTGGACTCCGTTCGCGCTCCCCGGCCGATGCCGGTGGATCTCTTCCGCGACGGAGACCGGTACGTGCTCCACGCCGACCTTCCCGGGGCCGACCCCGGCTCGATCGACGTCGATCTCGACGGCGGCCAGCTCACGATCCGCGCACAGCGCACCCCCGACACCCGTGACGGTGTGCGCTGGCTCGCCCGTGAACGCGGATCCGGCTCCTTCCTGCGGCAGTTCTCGCTCGGCGAGGGTGTCGACCTCGACGGCATCAGCGCCTCGTACGAGAGCGGTGTGCTGTCCGTCATCATCCCGGTGAGCGAGCGTGCCAAGCCACGCAAGATCACGGTGGAGTCCGCTGATCAGCGCGAGGCGATCAACGCCTGACGAACGGTGGGGGCGGCGTGACTGTCGCCCCCACCCCGTTGGGCCCTGAACACCGCCGGGCGAACCGGGCGAGACGGGGAATGACGGCGCCTGCGGACGCGTTGCAACCGACGATGCCCGATACAGCTCTCTCCGTCCTCGACCTCGTCCCGGTTCGCACCGGCCAGACCAGCGCAGAGGCCGTCGCCGCCTCGCTCGCTCTCGCGGAGGTCGCCGACCGCCTCGGCTATCGCCGCTACTGGTTCGCCGAGCACCACAACATGCCGTCGGTCGCGTCGACCACTCCCGCGGTGCTGATCGCGGCCGCAGCCACCCGCACCTCGCGCGTGCGGCTCGGTTCGGGCGGCGTGATGCTGCCCAACCACGCGCCGCTCATCGTCGCGGAGCAGTTCGCGGCACTCGAGGCGATCGCGCCCGGCCGCATCGACCTCGGCCTCGGGCGCGCTCCGGGAAGCGACCCGGTCATCACCCAGCTGCTCCGCGGTTCGGGAACGACGAGCGACGTGGAGCAGTTCCCGCGCCATGTGCAGGACATCGCCGCACTCCTCTCCGGCGAGGGAGCCGCCCTGCGCTTCACCTCTGGCGGGGAGTACACGGTGCGCGCCACTCCGGCCGCGACCGGAACCCCCGAGGTCTGGCTGCTCGGATCGAGCGACTACTCGGCCCAGCTCGCCGCATCCCACGGGCTGCCCTACGTCTTCGCCAACCACTTCTCGGGGCAGGGTCTCGAACGCGCGCTCGATCTCTACCGCACCGGGTACCGCCCCAGCGAAGAGCACCCTGAGCCGCGCACGTTCCTCACCGTGAACGCGGTGGCGGCGCCGACCCAGGACGAGGCGGAGGCTCGCGCGCTGCCGCAGCTGCGGATGATGGCGCGCCTGCGGCTCAATCAACCCCTCGCCGCTCTCGAGACCGTCGAGCAAGCGATGTCCGCCGTCACCGACCCGGCTACCGACGAGGTCGTGCAGGCCGCCCGCTCTCGCTGGTTCGTCGGCACGGGTGAGAGCGTCGCGGCCGAGGTGCGTGCCTTCGCCGAGCGCCACGGCGTCGACGAGGTCATGCTCTCACCGGTCGCCGGTGCCTACGACGCCGAGCCGAAGGACGCCCCGACCGGACGAGCGCAGACTCTGGAGCTCATCGCCGCTGCGCTCTGAGCCGCCCGTGACGGCCGCTTGTCAAGCCCTGGCCTTCCCCTGCGGGCAGGCGTAGCCTCGGCGGCAGAGAGAGGGGTTCGACAATGAGCACCACGAAGACACTCGCACTCTGGGTGGCCTACGGACGCAACGGCGTTGTGGGCAGCATCCGCCACGACGAGGACGGCTACACGGTCACGATGGTCGGGGCCGACGCGACGACGGGCACCTACCCGAGCCTCGCCTCGGCGAAGGGTGCGCTGCATTCGCACATGACGCCGGGGAGCGATTGGCCGCGCTTCCAGGAGCACTGAGCGGCTCGACGGCCTGACGGACCGGGAGAGTCAGGACTCCGGTTCGCCGGAGAGGATCCCGCGGAGCCAATCGCGCGCCTCGACGAACACGTCGTCCGAGTAGCGGTCAGGGTACTGCACGATCTGACGGTCCGCCCGCGGGTACGACCCGAGGAACACGACGCGGGGGCTGAACCGGCGGATGCCGAGCAGCGCATCGGCCATGCGCTCGTGCTCGATGTGGCCGTCGGCGTCGATCACGAACCGGTAGCGACCCAGCTCATCGCCGATGGGCCGCGACTCGATGAGCGACAGGTTGATGCCGCGGGTGGAGAACTGCTCGAGCATCTCCAGGAGCGATCCGGGGTGGTCGTGCGGAAGCTCGACGATCAGGGACGTCTTGTCCGCGCCGGTCGGTTCCGGTGAACGGGTGGTGCGGGTGACCAGCACGAAACGGGTCACCGCCTGCGCGTTGTCGCCGATGCCTTCCGCCAGCACATCGACGTCGTAGTGGTTCACGATGCCGGGAGCCGCGATGGCGGCCTGGGCGGGCAGCGTTCCGTCGAGGACGCCGATCGCGGAGGCGACGTTGCTCGAGGCCGGCACGTGCGAGTGCGACGGCAGGTGCGCGCCGAGCCAGCCGTGGCACTGCGCGTAGGCGACGGGATGCGCCGCGACGACCTCGACCTGGTCGAGCGTCGTGCCGCGCGGGGCCACCAGCACGAAGTTCACCCGCACCAGGTACTCGCCGATGATGCGCAGACCGGGGAGGGTCGCCAGAGCGTCCTGCGTGGTGGACACCCCGCCCTCGATCGAGTTCTCGATCGCGATCATCGCGGCGTCGCTGCGCCCCTCGAGCACGTCGGCGAGAGCCTCGCCCACGTTGTGCACGGGGCGCCAGTCCTGCCCGCGGGCCTCGGCCACCTGATCGAGCGCCGCCTCCGTGAAGGTGCCGGCGGGGCCGAGATAGCTGTAGGTGCGGCGTTCAGTCACGGGTTTCACCTTATCCCTCGGTGACGGCGCCGCTCCCCCGCGTGACTTCCCCTCCCGTCGCAATATTCGACCTTCGTCGGCGGTTCTGGCTGTCATATCGCGACGAGAACGGCGAGGCGGGAGAGGAAGAGGGCCTCTTCCGGATGCGATCACGCCGAACAGGGGGCAGACTGAGAGGATGACGAGCCGTGCCGGCCTCCCCGCGGAGGAAAGTGACCTGATCGACGTCGACGAACTGATCGCCGCCTACTACGACCGCACGCCGAACCCGGAGGTGGCCGCAGAGCGCGTCGTGTTCGGCACCAGCGGCCATCGCGGATCGTCGCTGTCGAACAGCTTCAACGAGAACCACATCCTCGCCACGACGCAGGCGATCGTCGACTACCGCGACGCGCAGGGGATCACCGGTCCGCTGTTCCTCGGACGCGACACGCACGCGCTGTCGCTCCCCGCCGAGCGCAGCGCGATCGAGGTGCTGCTCGCGAACGGCATCGACGTGCGCGTCGACTCCCGCGACTCGTGGGTGCCGACTCCGGCCCTCAGCCACGCGATCCTCACCTACAACCGCGGCAAGGCGGCAGACGACCCCGGTCGCGCCGACGGCATCGTCGTCACCCCCTCGCACAACCCTCCGCGCGATGGCGGATTCAAGTACAACCCTCCGCACGGCGGGCCCGCCGACACCGACGCGACAAGCTGGATCGCCGACCGGGCGAACACCCTGATCGCCGCGGGGCTCGAGGGCGTGAAGCTGGAGCGCTTCGCCGACATCGACTGGGACTCCCTCACCGGCTACGACTTCCGTGACGCCTACGTGCGCGATCTGCCGTCGATCATCGACATCGATGCGATCCGCAGCGCCGGCGT
The DNA here is from genome assembly GCF_001005635.1 of Microbacterium sp. Ag1. Classification (NCBI taxonomy): domain Bacteria; kingdom Bacillati; phylum Actinomycetota; class Actinomycetes; order Micrococcales; family Microbacteriaceae; genus Microbacterium; species Microbacterium sp. Ag1. The sequence goes on along the minus strand of NZ_LBCR01000027.1, from coordinate 175,845 downwards.
CAGCATCGGCGCCGACCCGCTGGGCGGGGCCTCCGTCGAGTACTGGTCGCTGATCGCCGAGATGCACGACCTCGACCTCGCCGTCGTGAACCCCGAGGTCGACCCGACATGGCGCTTCATGACGCTCGACTGGGACGAGAAGATCCGGATGGATCCGTCGTCCCCTTCGGCGATGGCATCCCTGGTCGCGAAGAAGGGCTCCTACGACGTCCTCACCGGGAACGACGCCGACGCCGACCGGCACGGGATCGTGACCCCGGACGCCGGACTGATGAACCCGAACCACTACCTCGCAGTCGCCATCGACTACCTGTTCTCGCACCGCGAGGGGTGGCCCCGCGACGCCGCGATCGGCAAGACGCTGGTCTCGTCCATGATCATCGACCGTGTCGCCGAGTCGCTCGGACGGCGCCTGCTGGAGGTTCCGGTCGGATTCAAGTGGTTCGTCCCCGGGCTGCTCGACGGCTCGGTCGCGTTCGGCGGCGAGGAGTCGGCCGGTGCCTCGTTCCTCCGCAAGGACGGCTCGGTCTGGTCCACGGACAAGGACGGCATCCTGCTGTGCCTGCTCGCCGCCGAGATCATCGCCGTCACCGGGAAGACCCCCTCGGAGCGGTACCAGGAGCTGGAGACCGCCTTCGGCGCATCGGCGTATCAGCGCGTCGACGCTCCGGCGACCCCGGAGCAGAAGGCGACCCTCGGCAAGCTCGCTCCCGAGGCGGTGACGGCGACGGCGCTCGCCGGCGAGGACATCACGGCGAAGCTGTCGCACGCCCCTGGCAACGGTGCGGCGATCGGCGGCCTCAAGGTGCAGACCGAGCACGCCTGGTTCGCCGCTCGCCCTTCGGGCACCGAAGACGTCTACAAGCTCTATGCGGAGAGCCTGCGCGGTCCTGAGCACCTCGCCGAGGTGCAGGCCGAAGCACGCGCCGTGGTCTCCGCCGCGCTCGGCGACTGACGGCTGCGGACCGCCGGTCTCGCGCCGGCGGTCAGGACGGTTCGCCGGCAGATGCGGTGCGAGCTGCGGCGGTGCGAGCTGCGGCGGTGCGAGCCAGAACGGCGCCGGCGGCGCGCAACCAGCGGACGGGTTCGGCCAGCGCCGCCTCCGACGAACCGGCCAGCGCGGTGAGAGACGCGACATCGGCGAACGACGAGGTGTCGGCGTCTGCGGTGACCCGCCCTGCCGCCAGCATCGCCACGGCTCCGGCCTCGGCCGCGAGATTCGCGAGGAATGACGGCACCTTGCCGTCTCCGGACTGGCCGTCGTACGACCCCTCCCCCGTGATGATCGCGTCGGCATCGGAGAGCGCATCGGCGAGACCGATGAGCTCGGCGACCTCCGCGGCACCGGGAGCGAGCTCGCCACCCCACGCGACGAGGGCTGCTCCGGTTCCGCCGGCCGCGCCGTAGCCTGGCCCTGCGGGATCGATGGCGAGCAGTTCGGCGAGCCGGCCGAGGCCGTCGTCGACGATGGCGATGTCGTCGACCGATCGCAGCCCCTTCTGGGGGCCGAACACCGCGGCCGCACCGCGCGGGCCGGTGAGCGGATTCGTGACGTCGGTGAGCACCCGCACGTCGGGTGCCGCGCGCAGCCCGGTGAGATCGACGGACGCGATGTCTGCGAGGCCGCGCGCGCCGCGAGCGACCGGAACGCCGGTGGCATCGAGGAACCGCGCGCCGAGGGCCGAGAGCATCCCGGTGCCTCCGTCGGTGGACGCGCTGGAGCCGATGCCGACGACGAGGCGTGAGACACCGTGATCGATGGCTGCGGCCAGGGCCTGGCCGAGGCCGGTCGTATCCGCATCCCAGGGACGCAGCTCCTGCAGCAGCTCGATGCCCGAGGTCGAGGCGAGGTCGATCACACCTGTGCCGTCGGGGGCGTCGACCGTCGGCGGCAGCAGCAGCCAGAAGGTGTCGACCCGCACCCCGGCAGGCCCGTCGACCGCGAGGGGCATCCGCACCGCGCCTGGCACCGCCGCTTCGAAGGCCGCAACGGTCCCCTCACCACCGTCTGCCATCGGTCGATGCACGAACTCAGCCTCGGGTTCGACCGATGCCCAGCCCTCCGCGAGCGCGACGGCCGCCTCCACCGCGGCGACCGTGCCCTTGAAGCTGTCGGGGGCCAGCACGACCCTGGTCACGAGCCGACCATCGGAGTGCTGGCACGCACGATGACCTCGAGCGGCAACGGGGCCTGCACCCACTCGACGTCGACCGTCGCGCGGAAGGCCTGGTACCCGACGTCGCTCAACGGCACGCGCACCGTCGTCAGTGCCGGGGAGACATCGCTGCTCGCGGGGACATCGTCGAAACCGCAGACCGCGATGTCGGTGCCGATCTCGCGCCCCGTGTCACGGATCGCGGACATCGCCCCGAGCGCCACCACGTCGCTGATCGCGAACACGAGGGTGCCGGCCTCCACTCCGCGGTCGAGGGCCGCCCTCATCCCGGCAGCCCCGGACTCCCGGCGGAAGTCGCCACGATGCACGCTCTCGACGACGCCACCCGCCTGCTCGAAACCCGCGCGGAAGCCGACGAGACGATCATCCGATGTGCGCACCCCGTCCGCCGCGCCGAGAACGATGGCACGGCGGTATCCGCGCTCTGCCATCAGACGACCCAACGCCTCCGCACCGGAGCGGTTGTCGATCTCGATGTGACGCTCTCCCTCGCCGTCTGGTCCGAACGCCACGACGCGGCCGCCCTGCCTCACGAACTCCGCGAGCTCGTGCGCGGTCTCGGCCTCTGTGGCCTCCTGTGTGCGAGAGGCGGCCAGGATCAGGCCTCGGGGCCGCTGCCCGCGCAGGGCGCGCACGATCCGCGCCTCCCGCGCCTGGTCCCTCTCGGTGATCGCGATCGTCACGACCAGCCCCTCCTCGTCCGCTCCCCTGGCGACGCCTGACGCGATCTGTCCGAAATAGGGGTCGGCGATGTCGGCGACGAGCAGGGCGATGACCGGCGACGTGCCCTTCGCGATCGACTGAGCCGAGACGTTGGCGGTGTACCCCAGCTTCCCGGCCGCGGACTCCACCCGTTCCCGGAACGACTCGGCGACCTTCCGCTCGGAGCCGTTCAGCACGCGCGATGCGGTCGCGAGCGAGACCCCCGCCTCGCGTGCGACGTCGTGCAGGGTGGGGGCGGGCCCTCGCACATGACGCGGAGACCGCGCTGGCCGCTCCGCGGACGTTGCGGGCTTGGTCATGACCCAGATCCTACTTGCCACGGTCCCGCCTCAGCATCACCGCGAGGGACGACGCGGCGCCGGCGACCGGACATCCTCACCTCAGGTACGGGGAGACGGCTTCGGCGAACGTCTCGGCAGTCCGCCGTACGACGTGATCCGGAGCGTCCGTCCAGATGTCGGCGTTGAAGATCTCGACCTCGATGTCACGGTCGTATCCGGTCGCGATCACGGCGCGCGTGAGCGAGGCGAAGTCGATCACCCCGTCGCCGGTGTAGTGCCGTGAGAGCAGCACATCGTCCGCGAGGGGCGTCTTCCAGTCGCACACCTGGTACGTGGCGATGCGTCCCTCCCGGCCGGCGCGCGCGATCTGCTCGAGCACCTCCGGATCCCACCAGATGTGGAACGTGTCGACGGCCGCGCCCACCACATCGGGCTCGAAGTCGCCCGCGATGTCGAGCGCCTGACCGAGCGTCGAGACGACGGCGCGATCGGAGGCGTACATCGGGTGCAGCGGCTCGATCGCGAGCGTCACACCCGCCGCCTTCGCCTCGGGGGCCAGCACGCCGATGGCATCGCGCACGCGCTCGCGCGCTCCGATCAGGTCGCGCGATCCCGCGGGCAGCCCCCCGGCGACGAGCACCAGCACAGCGGTGGATCCCGCGGCTCCCGCGGCCGCGAGCGTCGCCGTCTCCTCGATCGCACGGCGGTTGTCGTCGAGCGCCGCGCGCCTCTCCGGGCCGTCCGGCAGCGTGAAGAATCCGCCTCGGCAGTGCGTCGAGAACCGGAGCCCCGAGTCTCGGAGCATCCGCGCCGCGACGTCGAGCCCGACGTCGTTCACGGGCTCACGCCAGAGTCCGATCGACCGTACGCCGGCGGCGGCCGTGACCCGCAGCGCCGTCGCGAGGTCGGCGTGCTTGATGGTCGCCTGATTGATCGACAGTCGCGGATCCGGAGTCTGCGCTTCGCGGGTCATGCGTCCACTCCGTTCACACGCAACATGCTGTGCCATCGCTCGCGGGCGAGGTCGGGCTGTTCGAGCGCGAGCGAGTCGTTCGCGAGCTCGACGATGCGGCTCAGATGCGGCAGGCTGCGCGCGGAATGCAGCCCGCCGACCATCTGGAACGCAGGCTGGTGCCCGTTCAACCAGGAGAGGAACGCCACACCCGTCTTGTAGTAGAAGGTGGGCGCCGCGAACACCTGCCTGCTCAGTGCCTCGGTCGGACCGAGGACCCGCCGGTACTCCGCAGCGTCACCCGCATCCAACGCCTGGATCGCCGCGGACGCGACAGGGGTGATCGCGGCGAAGGCTCCCAGCAGCGCGTCGGAGTGGGCACGGTCCGCAGCGCCGCCGATCAGGTCCACGTAGTTGAAGTCATCGCCGGTGAACATCCTGACCTCCTCGGGGAGGCGCGAGCGCACCGCGATCTCGGAGTCGGCGTTCAGCAGGCTCATCTTGACACCCGCGACCTTGCCAGGGCTCTCGGCGATGATCTGCAGCAGCACCTCGGACGCCGTCTGCCAATCCTCCGCACCGAAGTAGCCGGCGAGCTCGGGGTCGAAAGCCGTACCCAGCCAGTGCAGCACCACGGGGGTCGACGCGCGCGAGAGCACCTCCCGATACACGCGACGGTAATCGGCGGCGTCGGCGGCGACACGGGCGAGGTGGCGCGAGGCCATCAGCACGGGTCCGGCGCCCTGCTCCTCGGTGAAGTGCAGCTGCTCGGTGTAGGCCGTGATCACCTGTTCGAGGGGGATGTGCGTCTCGGCGATGTGGTCGGTGTTGACGCCGACGACGACCGAACCGCCCTCCTCGCGCGCGACCTGAGCGCTGCGGGCGATCAGCTCACGGGTGGCTGCGGCATCGAGACCCATGTTCCGCTGCGCCGTGTCCATCGCGTCGGCGACGCCGAGACCCCAGGAGTACACGTTGCGGCGGAAGGCGAGGGTGGAATCCCAGTCGATGTCGGCGGGCTGTCCCGGGGTGTTGTCGGCATGCACCTTCGGCACGACGTGTGCAGCGGCGTAGGCGACACGACTCTGCAGCGGCGTCGTCGGGCGGGCGTATGCGCCCGAGTCGTTGAGGGCGGCGGCGAACGTCTCACCGCTGGGGCGGAGGAGGCGCAGAGTGCTCATGCGCGCCTCAGCCCAGGGTCAGCGGCGACAGGGCGATCTTGCGACCCTCGGCGCTGGAGGTCAGTCCCGCCTCGGCGAACTGCACACCCCGTGCACCGGCGAGCAGGTCGAACGGGTATTCGGTGCCCTCGACGTAGGAGACCAGATACTCCTGCCACTGCTGGCGGAAACCGTTGAGGAAGACGTCGTTGGTCGGCACGTCCTGCCAGTCGGCGTCGTAGTCGCGCGTGTCCTCGAGGTCGGGGTTCCACACGGGCTTCGGGGTGGCATTGCGCGGCTGGATCTTCGCGCCGAACAGTCCGACCACGGCGGATCCGTGGGTGCCGTCGACCTGGAACTCGACGAGCTCGTCGCGGTTCACGCGCACGGTCCAGGAGGAGTTGATCTCGGCGATCACGCCGCCCTCGATCTCGAAGATCCCGTACGCGGCGTCCTCCGCAGTGGCGGTGTAGTGCTCGCCCTTCTCGTCCCAGCGGTCGGCGATGTGCACGGCGGCCTGCGCGTACACGCTCTTGACCTCTCCGAAGAGGTTCTCCAGCACGTAGTTCCAGTGCGGGAACATGTCGGTGATGATGCCGCCGCCGTCCTCGGTGCGGTAGTTCCAGCTCGGACGCTGCGCGGGCTGCCAGTCGCCCTCGAACACCCAGTACCCGAACTCGCCGCGGACGGAGAGGATGCGGCCGAAGAATCCGGAGTCGATCAGGCGCTTGAGCTTCTGCAGACCGGGGAGATACAGCTTGTCGTGCACGACGCCGGTCTTGACGCCCGCCTCGTCCGCCAGGCGCGCGAGCTCGAGTGCCTCCTCGAGCGACTCCGCAGTGGGCTTCTCCGTGTAGATCGCCTTCCCTGCGGCGATGGCCTTGCGGATCGCGGACGCGCGGGCCTTGGTCACGAGGAAGTCGGCATAGATCTCCCACTGCGGGTCGGCGAGCGCCGCGTCGAGATCGGTCGTGTAGTCGTCGATGCCGTGCTTCGCCGCCAGCTCGGCCAGCTTGGCCTCGTTGCGTCCGACCAGGATCGGCTTCACCGTGATGCGGGAGCCGTCGGCGAGTTCGATGCCGCCCTCCTCGCGGATCGCGAGGATCGAGCGCACCAGATGCTGCCGGTAGCCCATGCGCCCGGAGACGCCGTTCATGATGATCCCGATCTCGCGGGTGTTCGCCTGTGCCATGGTGTTCCGTTTCTGTCGCAGGAGGCCGTCGGTGCGCTTCCCCGGTGGTCGGACCTGCTGGTCGGCCACAAGATGGGAAAACGCTTTCCGGCATCATGGCACGACATCGAGGCGAACTGCAACAGGCGCATCAGGAGGGTGTGACGGTCAGCGCGATGTCGTGCTGGCGCGCTCGACGAGCTCGGTTCCGACGACCGAGGCGGCGCGAGCCTTCGACACCCCTTCGATGGCGTCGATCAACGACGAGACCGCTCGCTGGGCGAGGGCCGTGAAGTCCTGCCGGATGGTGGTCAGCGGAGGGCGGTAGTTCGCCGCATCGGGCACGTCGTCGAAGCCGATCACGCTGACATCCTCCGGCACCCGGCGCCCCACGTCGGAGAGCGCGCGCAGCAAGCCCAGCGCCATCTGGTCGTTGGCGGAGAAGACCGCGGTGGCCGCCGTCAGTGCAGCTGCCGCCCGGTGGCCCGAATCGGCGCTCCAGTCACCCCGGACGACGGGCGGAGCATCGATGCCGGCAGCGGCGAGGGTCTCGCGCCAGCCCCGTTCCCGCTCCATGGCGGCGAAGGAGTCGGCGGGACCGGCGAGGTGATGGACCGTGGAGTGCCCGAGCTCCAGGAGCCGTTCCGTGGCCGCCGCTGCGCCACCGGCATGATCGCTGTGCACCGAGGCGAAGCCGGCCTCGGTCGGGGCGTCGACGACCACGAGCCTGAGCCCGCTCGGGCGCTCGGTGTCGGAGACCAGGGCCGACGCCTCGTTCAGGACGATCGCGCCGTCCACCTCTTGCTCGGCGAGCCGGTCGAACGCCTCACCGATGCCCCGGGCGGCAGTCACCAGCGTGAGGGCGTATCCGCGCTCCGCCGCCGCCTCCGCCGTCGCCTGGAGCATGCGGGAGTTGCCGACCGTCGAGAGCGTGGTGACGACGAGTCCGATGGTCTGCGAACGCCCGGTGCGCAGGGCGCGGGCCGCGCGGTGCGGACGGTATCCGAGCTCGACCATCGCGGTCTCGACACGCGCTCTGGTATCGGGGTCCACGCGGGGGCTGCCGTTGACGACACGGGAGACCGTCTGACCCGAGACACCGGCACGCTCGGCGACCATGGCCATCGACACCCGGCGGGAGGACGAACGCCCGCGGTCGGAACCGGGCACGTCGACGCCTTCTCCGCCACTCCCGCGTGCTCGCACCCGCCGCCTCCGTCCCGCGCACGGTGGATGCGCGACTCGCTCGTGTTGACGTTATCACGGGGCTGCGCCTACCATGTTTACGTGAACACGCCCGAGTTTCCCGAGACGCGCACCGAGACCCTCGGCGCCGGCGTCGTCAAACGCGCCACCACCCTCGCCGACGGCCGCGATCTGATCTACTACGACGACCCGGGGACGACACTCGGACCGGAGCGCTCCGTGGATGCCCGCGCCCTCGGCCCGCGACCCGACACCGCGACCATGCGCCTCGACGTGCTCACCGGCGACTGGATCACGGTGGCCGCGAACCGGCAGAACCGCGTGATGATGCCGGGTTCGGATGCCGACCCCCTGGCCCCGCAGACGCCGAGCAATCCGTCGGAGGTGCCGTCCCGCTACGACGTCGCGGTGTTCGAGAACCGCTCCCCCGCATTCGGTCCTGCTCTCGCCGAGGCGGTGGGCACCGCACCGCAGGCTGCGAATGCTCCCCGCGGTCTCGACGACCTCGCCGCCCTGGGCCTCGGTCGCACGCGCACCTCGGTCGGACGCTGCGAGGTCGTCTGCTTCAGCCCCGAGCACGCAGGCTCCTTCGGCACGCAGTCGGTCACCCGCGCGCGCACCGTGATCGAGGCGTGGGCCGACCGTACGGCCGCGCTCTCCCGGCTGCCCGGCATCGAGCAGATCTTCCCGTTCGAGAACCGCGGCGAGGCGATCGGCGTGACACTGCCCCACCCGCACGGCCAGATCTACGCCTACCCGTACGTGACCCCGCGCACCGCTCGCGTGCTGGAGTCGATCGACCACACCGCGCCCGACCTCTTCCAGCGCATCCTGGATTCCGAGCAGGCGTCCGAGCGCGTCGTGTTCCGGGGCGAGCACTGGACGGCGTTCGTGCCGTTCGCCGCGCGCTGGCCGCTCGAGGTGCACCTGATGCCGCACCGTCACGTGGCGGATTTCGCCGAGACCTCGGCGGCCGAGCGGGACGAACTCGCACCCCTGTACCTGCGCCTGCTGCGCGGCGTCGACGCCCTCTACGACTCCCCCACCCCGTACATCGCCGCCTGGCATCAGGCACCGGTGCACGTGGGCCGCGACACCGTGCGCCTGCACCTGCAGTTGACGAGCCCGCGCCGTGCCGCCGACAAGCTGAAGTTCCTCGCCGGCTCGGAGGCCGCGATGTGGGCGTGGGCGGCAGAGGTGCCGCCGGAGGTCGGAGCCGCGCGACTCCGCGAGGCCATCGAGCGCACAGCAGACGACCAGACCGATCCGGGAGCCTCCGCATGACCGCCGCACACGACGACGCCGGATCCCTGTTCGCGCGCCTCACCGGCCGCGAGCCGGACGGACTCTGGTCGGCACCCGGACGCGTGAACCTCATCGGCGAGCACACCGACTACAACGACGGGTTCGTGCTGCCGTTCGCCATCCCGCAGCGCACGGTGGCCGCCGTCGGCCTGCGCGACGACGACCGGGTCCGAGTCGCCTCCACCTTCGCCGAGGAGCCGGTCGAGGTCGACCTGGACGATCTGGATCGGCTCTTCCCCACCCCCGCGGGCGCCCACCCTGCCGTCCCCGAATGGGCCGCGTACCCCCTCGGAGTCGCCTGGGCGATGCGACAGGCCGCGACGGCGAGCGGGCCCTTCGGAGGATTCGACCTCACCATCGCGTCCGACGTGCCCGTCGGGGCGGGACTCTCCTCGTCCGCCGCGATCGAGGGCGCGACGGCTTCCGCGCTGAACGACCTGTGGAACACCGGCTTCGACGGCACGCACCTCGCCCGCATCGGGCGCCGTGCCGAGAACGAAGCGGTGGGCGCGCCGACCGGCATCATGGACCAGATGGCGTCGATGCTCGGTCGGCCCGACACCGCGATCTTCCTCGACTGCCGCTCGTTGGACGCCGAACTCGTCCCACTCGCCGTCGCCGAGACGGGCCTCGCGATCCTCGTGATCGACACGCGCGTGAAGCACGCCCACTCCACCGGCGGCTATCGCGAGAGGCGCGCTTCCTGCGAGCTCGGCGCCTCGCTCCTGGGTGTGCCGGCACTGCGCGACGTCACGGTGGACGACCTGCCGCGGGCGCAGGGTCTGATGGACGACGTGACCTTCCGCCGCGTGCGCCACATCGTGACCGAGAACCAGCGGGTGCTCGACACGGTGCGGGTGCTGCGCGAGCAGGGCGTGCGAGCGATCGGCGACTTCCTGGTCGCCTCGCACGCATCGATGCGGGACGACTTCGAGATCTCGACCCCCGAGCTCGACACGGCCGTCGACACCGCCCTGGCCGCCGGCGCCCTGGGGGCGCGGATGACGGGCGGCGGCTTCGGCGGTGCGGCGATCGCTCTGGTCGAAGCGTCCGACGTCGCCTCGGTGTCGGAGGCCGTGAGGGATTCCTTCGCGGCGCACGGGTTCGGGGAACCCCTGCTGTTCGCGGTCCTCCCCTCAGCCGGTCCTCGGCGCGACGCATGACAGAATGATCCATCGGGCCGCGACGAATCCGCGGCAGGAGAGGAAGCAATGTCCTGGATCGTGACCGGCGGGGCCGGCTACATCGGCTCCCACGTCGTGCGTGCGCTTGCGAACGCGGGGCTCACGCCTGTCGTGCTCGACGACCTCTCCAGCGGTGTCGCGTCTTTCGTGCCCGAAGGCGTGGATTTCGTGCAGGGCAGCATCCTCGACCGCGAGCTCGTCGAGAGCACGCTGCGCGAGCATGACGCCGAAGGGGTGATCCACGTCGCCGGCTTCAAGTACGCCGGCGTCTCGGTGCAGCGCCCCCTGCACACCTATGCGCAGAACGTCGACGGCACACGCGTGATCCTCGAGGCCATGGAGTCCGCCGGTGTCGCGAACATCGTCTTCTCCTCGTCCGCCGCGGTGTACGGCACCCCAGACGTCGCCCTCGTCGTCGAGGACACCGCCAAGAAGCCTGCCAGCCCCTACGGGGAATCCAAGCTCATCGGCGAGTGGCTGCTGCGCGACCAGGCGATCGCGACGGCGGACTCGGAGCGCCCGCTGCGGCACACCTCGCTGCGGTACTTCAACGTGGTGGGATCCGCCGATCCGACGGTCTACGACGTCAGCCCGCACAACCTGTTCCCCATCGTGTTCGAGGCGCTGATCGCGGGGAAGACCCCGCGCATCAACGGCGACGACTACGACACGGAAGACGGGACGAACGTGCGCGACTACGTGCACGTCGGCGACATCGCGGCCGCCCACGTCGCGGCGGCCCAGCGCCTCACGGCCGGCCAGCCCCTCGAAGCGGCATACAACCTCGGCTCCGGCGACGGCCTCAGCGTGAAGCAGATCATGGATGCCGTCGCCCGCGTGACCGGAATCGACTTCACCCCCGAAGTCGGCCCCCGGCGCCCCGGAGACCCCGACCGCATCGTGGCGACGGGCGAGCTCGCCGCACGCGACCTCGACTGGACCATGCGGTACTCGGTGGACGAGATGGTGCGCACGGGCTGGGAGGCACGACAGGCGGCATCCGTCTCGTCCTGAGCGGACATCGTCCGGGATTCTCGGATGATCGGTATGAAATACCGGACGAAAAGCAACGCATCGTCTTGGCGCGATCGGCAGAGTGGAACGACACACCACAGGCGCCGATCTTCTTTCGAACGACGGCCGCCACCAGCCGACGACGAGAGAAGGACACTGATCATGCACGCAGACCCCTCCGGTTACACCTACGGCCGGCCCGAGGTGCCGGAATCCCCGGTCACCATGAGCCAGCTCGACGAGTTGAAGCAGTCGGTGCTCTGGTCCGCCGCTGACGAAGCCGCCCTCCGCCGCGCCGGAGCCATCCTCGTGCCGCAGACCGAGGCGATTCTCGATGTCTGGTATGGATTCGTCGGCTCTCATCCGCACCTCGTGGCCACCTTCGCCGGCAAGGACGGCGCTCCGAGCATGGAGTACCTCGGAGCGGTTCGTCAGCGGTTCGCCCGGTGGATCGACGACCTCTGCAACCGACCGTATGACGAGACCTGGCTCGCCTACCAGGAGGAGATCGGCCGGAGGCACCACCCGAGCGGGAAGAACAGGACCGACCGGATCGAGTCGACCTCGAAGCACATCCCACTGCGTGACCTCATCGGCTTCATCTCGCCGATCACGTTGACGATCCGCCCGTTCCTCCACAATGGCGCGACCTCAGCGGACGACGCCCAGGAGATGCACGACGCCTGGCTGAAGGCCATCACTCTTACCGTCGCATTGTGGGCTCGACCCTACAACGACCGGCTCTGGTGAACGCGACCGGCGGTCGTCTTCACCTCGGCTGACGGTCGAGGCGACGGTCAGAGGTCGCGGGAGCGTATCGGGTAGAGCCAGAAGCAGAGCCAGGCGAGAGCGGTGAACCCGAGCGGGACGACGGCGAGCATCAGGCGGATGCCGCCGTCGACGCTCTCGGGTTGGGCGTCTCCGTGCCCCGCGTCGAAGCCGGAGGCCGTCAGCACCACGGCTGCGACGACCGCCTGGAGGACGACCGAACCTCGCACGACGAACCCGTTCACGCCGAAGTAGGCGCCTTCCCGGCGATGGCCCGTGCGAACGGCATCCTCGTCGATGATCTGCGCGAGCATGACCTCGAGAAGCTGCAGCAGTCCGCCGACACCCACCCCCACGGCGACGCCGACCAGGGCCGCACTCAGCACGTTCGACGGGGCGAGGTAGCCGAGCACCGCGACTCCGAACACCGCGACGCTCCACAGCACGGCCGTGCGCGGCGAGGTGCGGCGGACGACCGCGCTCCACAGCACGATCGAGGGGATCGCGGTCACGAAGATCGCTCCGAGCAGCAGACTGCCCTCTCCCTCCGGCGCGTGCAGCGAGTAGCGCACGTAGAAGGGGACGGCGGCGAGGATCACGGCGATCGACGTCTGCACGAACAGCGAGCCGAGGACGTACGGGACGAAGGCGCGGTTACGGAAGGTGTAGGTCAGCTGATCACGCCAGCGCATGGCCTCCGCCGGTTTGTCGGGCGATGACGAGTCCGCCGACGTCTCCGGCGTCCGGCGCTCGATCATGCCTCCGAGGAACGACCACACGAGCAGCACGAGACAGACGGCCCCGAGCACCATGGCCATTCCCGGCCAGCCGATGGCGCCGTACAGGGCGGGAGCGCCGGCCGTGCCGAGCACCATGCCGAGGATCGCGAAGATCTGTCGCGGCACGTTGCCGCGGGCCCGCTCCGCGGTGGTGCGGAAGATCTCAGGGAACAGCGCCGAGATGTTCAGCACCACCACCACGAAGGCCACGTCGTAGACGGCCACGACGACGAGGAACCAGACGATGAGGCCGGTGACCGGGAGCTCCGGCGGCATCCAGACCAGCGCGAAGGCGACGACGAGTGGCACTATGCCCAGGCCGATCCAAGGGATGCGCCGCCCCCAGGGCGTGCGCAGCCGGTCGGAGATCGTGCCGACGACGGGGTTCAGCACGGCGTTCAGCACGCCGTGGGCGATCATGGCGATCGCCACGCCCGTCGCCGGGACAGCGAGGTGCGAGACGTAGAAGTAGACGACGAAGGCGGAGAAGGTCTGCGCCATCAGTTGGGTCGGGAAGCCGGATGCGCCGAAGGCGATCGTCTGCGCTCTGGTCGGCGCCGCATCCAATCGTCGGTCCCGGACGCGCTCGCGCAGGGAGGTCACCGGGCGCTGCCCCTTTGCAGGTCGCGCAGGTCACGCCAGCCGATGCGTACGAGCGCCTCGTCCTCGATGGCCTGCAGCACGACCGGGTCGCTCAGCAGGCGCAGCTCATAGCCGCGCTTCCTCGCGCTGAAGTCGACGGCGGCGCGGAGCTCGTCGTCGTCGACCATCGGGTGCAGGTAGATCTCGGTGACTCCGGCCGGCACCGCCCGCAGCAGCGCGATGAAACCGGCTCGCACCTCCGCGTACGTCTCCTCGTCGGGCGTGTCCTCGCGCAGGAGTTCGAACGGATGCGACCAGAGGCGATCGATGATCTCGACGCCGGACGCGTCGGCGGCCGCTGCGGCGCGATCGAGCTGAGCCTGCAGGGCGGGATTCTCGCCCACGCCATCCATGCTGCGGGGCAGCCGGAAGGGCAGGCCGTGCCGTGCGGCGAGCTCGAAGACCGGCCGCAGGAAGTCGCGCCCCGTCACGAGCCCGTAGACCGAGCCCATGTGGTTGTCGAGGTGCGTCACATCGACGCCGGCATCGAGCGCGGTCTGCAGTTGAGCGGAGAGTTCGGCGGCAACATCCTCGTGTGAGGCGTTCTGCTCGACGGACAGCACGTCGGTCGGAAAGAAGCCCGCAGCGTCGACGAGAGTCGTGTCCGAGCCCGTGAGCGGACGCCACCGGTAGCGCGTCCATTCGCTCGTGAGCACGAGATGCACACCCACGTCGAGGTCCGGACGGGAGGCGGCGAAGGCGAGCGCTTCTGGCGACCAGGAGCACGGGACCATCACAGTGCTCGAGTCGATGCGCGCGGACGTGAGCAGGTCGACGATGGCGGTGTTCGCGGCATGGCACATGCCGAAGTCATCCGCATTGAGGATGATGGCCCGCGTGCCCGGCGCGAGTCCCAGGCGGTCGGCGAGTGCGGAGGGTGCGGTCATCGGGTGATCCTGTCGATGGTCGAGCGGCGTTGCTCGGAGGGTGGCGTGGTGCCGGTGAGTGGGCTTCGGCGATGGAGTCGGGGTGGTCGTTCAGCGGCCACCCTTGGGAGCTGGCGTGAGGATGCGGCTGAAGAGGTCGCTGCGGAGCGCTGCCGCGGCTTGATCGACCGCACCGATGAGCGGAGCCTCGGTTCCGAACGACGAGACGAGGAACCGGAGCGGAAGCTGCGCCTCGTACTCGGCGGCGATGCGCTCGATCGCGGCGACGAGGGCCGGGTGTGCGGCCTTGCCGCTGAGGATGAACGCCTCGGGGTCGAGCACCAGCCCCACGGTGCCCGCGACGAGGACGATGCGGCGGGCGAGCTCTGACACGATCTGGAGCGCCGCGTCTTCTCCGCGCTCGGCTGCTTCCAGATGGTCGGCGAGCGACGCATCGGGGTCTCGTCCGACGCCGAGGGCCAGGTCTCCGACCACCGCGTCGCCGGCGAGGGGCGCGCCGATCGGGACGGGCGTCTGCGGCAGATACATGACTTCGCCTGCGACGCCGGAGAACCCCCGGTGGAGTTCCCCGTCGATGACGATGCCCGCCCCGAGCCCATCGTCGAGCAGCAGCAGTGCGAAGCTCGCGAGTGTGCCGCCTTCACCGCCAGTGAGCTCTGCGAGCGCTGCGAGGTTGACGTCGTTCTCGACGCGGACGGGGCAGTCGAGGGCTGTGGAAAGAGCCGAGCGGAAGAGGCCGCCATCGGGGCCGAAGTCGTCTCGGATGCCTCCGTCCGCCGTGACGATGCCGGGGACTCCGACGACTGCCAGGTGCACGGCCGCCTTCGCCGCGTTCACCGAGCGCCGGCACCGATCCACGAGCGCGACGATGTGCGCCACACGGTCATCCGCCTCCGAGAAGGGCCCGTGCTCCTCCGCCTGAACAGTGCCGGTCGCGTCGACCAGCACGACGTGGGCGGCGTGATGATCGACGTGCACGGCGGCGGCGAAGCCGAGCCGGGGGTGCAGGGCGACTCGTCCTGCGGCAGGTCCCCTCGTGTCGCGGTCGATGCCCGCGGGGGCGACGGCACCGGCATTCTCGAGCATCCGCAGCACCTGGGTCACCGCCGTCCGTGAGAGTCCGGTGGTCGACATCAGGCCCGAACGGGTCTGCGGACCGCTGCGCGCGAGAGCTTCGAGGATCGCGCGGCCGTTGAGCGTGCGGAGCAGGCCCTGCGGTCCCGCGAGTGGTCTGGACATAGGGGTTGCGGGGTCGCCTCTCTTCGTCGCGTCGTGCACCACTGGCTGTGCCGGGCGCAGTGCCCGCAAGCATGCCACATCGTGTCGGACCAGTCGACACCCCGGACCGATTCCCTCGGACCGCATGCGCGCAGAACCCGGCACATGCAGCAGCGCCACCATCACCATCACCATCACCATCACCCAAGGTTCCGCTGCCACCGGGTTTCATGTCCGCAGCAGCTCCTTGCGTCGAACCGTCGGTCGGGAACGAGCAGCGCTGGTCGGTCGTGGTGTTCGCCATCGCCGGCTCGGATCCCACCAGGCAGGACCGCGGACGGAGGGGGCGCCATGTCGCATCCGGATCTCCCATCCACTGGTGGGGAGGGTTCGGTGGTGGTGCCAGCACAGCGCGACGCCGTTGTCGGTATGAGTCGCTCCACCGCGGGCGTGCTCGTCCACGTGATGGATCTCGCACCAGGCCGCGGGCACATGGCAGCCGGGGATGAGGCATTCACGGTCGCGGAGAGTGATCGCCCGGCGTTGATGGGCGTTGAAGATGCGGTCGGAGGTGTGGATTCCGATGATGCGCCCAGCCGGGTCGAACAGGACCCGCTGCACGCCGCCCCCGCACGCGGTGTGCGCGGCGACTCCGGTGGACACGGGGGTGTCGATCCCTTCGATGCGAGCCCATCCGGAACCGGTGGCGTAGTCCTCGGCGGTGACGGTGACGACCAGCGTCGGTGCGGCACCTCCCAGGCGGGGCGTGTCATCGTGACGTGCAGCGATGGAGAGCACGGCGGCGAGCGTGTCGTGCTGCTTCTGCGCGCGCGTCCGGGGGTCGATCGTCCGCACCGGGTCCTCGGATGGCAGGAAGCCATCATCCGCCCCCTCGACATCCGGCGAAGAGGTGTGCGCCGTGTCAGAGGGCCGGAAAGCGACACCAGGTCGCGGCGGGCCGTCGACCTTCGGGTTCAGGTATGCGTCGAAGAGGCGTCGCAGCTGTCCTGCGACCTCGGGGAGCAGCCCACCCCGGATCGGGATCACCCCGTCCTTGGCCCGACCGAGGACGATCCCCCGCGCCCGCATGGCGATCTCGTCCGCAGGCTCGGCACCATCCGGATCGAGGTACTGCACGATCACCTGCGCCAGCACCCGCAGGTCTTCCGGAGTCGCCGGAGGAGCGGTGTCGTCGTCGACCTCCGACTCCGCACCGCCGTGGTCATCCGCGCGCTGCTCGGTGACCGGAAGCCCGCGCGCATACGCCGCCAACTCCGCATCGGCCCGCAACCTGTCCGCCGTTCCCACCCTGGCGCCGGCCCGTTCGATCGGACCGATCGCCGCGAGAACCCCGTCGACCCCCACCGTCCCGTCGAGGAGGGACGCGCGCAATGCCGGCCACCGTGCCGGCAACCAGCCGCCCGACGTCAGATCGACCTCCCGCCGCACCGCCCGCGCGGCCTTCACGACCCGGGTGGCACCCGTCGCATCCACCCGCAGCACCCGCTGCAGAAGCTCGCCAACGGTTCGGCACCCGAAGAGGCCGCAGAACGCGAGGTCGCCCGAACCCGCCGGGCGTGACTCCACCGATGCGACGACCTCCACCACCACGGCCTCCACGCGCCGCTGCGCTTCACCCGCCATTCGCAGCAGCTCCATCTTCGATGCGTCGCTCAAACCCACCACTGCCTCGGAACGCAGCACCGCATCCAGGTCGGCGACGACCTGGCTGAGCGCATCCACAGGAGTGTTCATACCCGAAGTCAACTCGGGGCCACCGACATTCATCCCGGGATAAGCCCAGTTCAGAGCAGTATTCCAGAACACAGATAGAGGCCTCCAACACTCCACAAAGCCGGTGGACTGCGAGTACTCCACAGCTGCCGCGCACCGAGAAGCCATGGCATCCCGAACACTCCGCACGGGATGCAGAATCGACACACCGCTGGCGTCACGCTCTCCGCGGATATCGACGGAGGACAGAGCGCGGCGAAGGCCACATCGATGCCGACGCGTCCGATCTCGATTTGACGCTCGCGAGTTCACGAATTAAATTACAGATCGGTAACGGTGGCATCCGGGGGGATCGACCGCCGCGTACATCTGCCTCCCGGAAGGATCCCGTCACGAATTCCCTGCCCCCCGAGCGCGCTCACGAAGCCTCGGAAGCTCCGACAGAAGTCCCCGATCCGACTCGACCGCTTCTCCGTCGTCATCGTCGACGCCAGGCGACCGCAGACGCGCACTCCTCCCTTCCGTCGAACGCCGCCGACACGCTCCCCCTCGCCGACGCGACCTCTTCGTCCGCCGAAGCCCTCGTGCCCGAAGCAGGCCCCGCACCCGCAGCCGACCTCGTGCCCGAAGCAGACCCCGCATCCGCAGCCGGCCTCGCACCCGACGCAGACGCCGCGCCTGTCGCCCCGTCACTCAGGTCCTCGCGCGCACGCCGCAGAGCCGCGGCAGCTCACACAGCGACCGCAGCCGCGGACTCGACCCAGGACGAGACAGCCCTCCACTCGCAGGCGACGCAGACTCAGGCACGGTCTCAGACGAAGCCGACTCCAGCGACGGCACCGCGCGCAACGCAGCCCCAGACGACGGCACCCCAGACCGCGGCGCCCCAGACAACGCAGTCCCCGCCAACACAGCCCCAGACCACGGACCCCCACCCCCAGGCAGCACAGGCCCCCCGTTCCTGGGATCCTCGCCTGCGCCCCCGACACATGGCTCCTCGCGCGGCGTCGACTCCTCAGACCCGGGTCCGCCGCGAGAAGCGCACGTGGGCGAAGTCCAAGGCACTCGGCGCCACCCTGGCGATCGGGGTCCTGATCACCGGAGCCGCGCTTCCTGCATTGAACCCCACCAGCGGCCCCGCGGCTGCTGCCAGCGCCCCCGTCTCGACTCTTGCCGACGGAATGTCCCAGTCCTACACATCGAAGAACGAGATCCGGGCGGAGATCGCCCCGCGCGGCAACTTCTCGGCGACGACGCCCGAGGAGATCAAGGAGACGCGCTCCCGTGCCGCGGCCGCCGCGATCGCCGCAGGCATGCCGCTGGGAAGCGCGCTGGACATCCCCCTCGCCGGACGCATCGTGATGCCGATGGCCGACGGAACATACTCCTTCACCGACGGGTTCGGCGCCTCACGACCGGGTCGATCGCACCTCGGACAGGACTTCGCCGCGCCGGTCGGCACTCCGATCAACGCCGCCATGAAGGGCTGCGTCTCCCGATCGACGGAGAGCTACCAGGGCTACGGCGTGACGATCCAGATCGAGAGCATCGTCGACGGACAGGCCGTGAGCACCGTCTACTCGCATATGACCTACGGAAGCCGGGCTGTCGAGGTCGGCGACTGCGTCGACGAAGGCCAGTACATCGGGGACGTCGGATCGACCGGCTACGTCTTCGGGTCGTGCCTGCACTTCGAGGTCCACATCAACACCGTCGCCGTGGATCCCCTGCCCTGGCTCAAGAAGAACGTGAGCTGACCCGCAGCGTCCACCCCCTCCGGCCACGGCGATCCCCCTAGGCTGGATGGATGACTCCGCTGGTGATCCGCGACGCCCGCGCCGAAGATGCCGACAGCATCGCCGGCGTGCACGTCCGCTCCTGGCAGGCGGCCTACCGTGGACTCATCGATCAGTCCGTCCTCGACGGACTGTCCGTCGAGGAGCGAGCCGAGGGTTGGCGGCGCATCATCGCGGAGCCGCTACCCACGGGCCTCGGCACCCTCGTCGCCGTGCGGGGCGACCGCCTGGTCGGCTGGGCATCGCTGGGCTCCGGCCGCGACCCCGACGGGCTCGCCGACGGCGAGGTCTACGGCATCTACGCAGACCCCGCCGCCTGGTCGACGGGTGCGGGCCACGCCCTGCTCGAGGCGGCGGAGCAGCGGATCGCCGAGGCCGGGTACGCACGCGCGTACCTGTGGGTGCTCGATGGGAACGATCGCGCGGATGCGTTCTACGCACGCCACGGCTGGGACGAGGACGGCGCGGTCAAGATCGAGGAGCGCCCCCAGCTCATCCTGCGTGAGCACCGTCGCGTGAAGCAGCTCGCTCCCTGAGCGCCCGGGGCCCCTCGCCGGCCCCTTCAGTCGAGCGCACTCATCACGTGCTTGATGCGCGTGTAGTCGTCGAAGCCGTACTGCGAGAGGTCCTTGCCGTAGCCGGAGTGCTTGAATCCGCCATGGGGCATGTCCGACACGAACGGGATGTGCGTGTTGATCCATACGCACCCGAAGTCGAGGTCGCGCGAGAAGCGCATCGCTCGAGCATGATCGGTCGTCCACACCGAGGCGGCGAGCGCATAGGGCACGTCGTTGGCCATCCCCAGGGCCTCGGCGTCCTCGGTGAACGACTGCACCGTGAGAACGGGTCCGAAGATCTCACCCTGCACGACCTCGTCGTCCTGATGCACACCGGAGATGATGGTGGGCTCCCAGAAGTAGCCGCGATCTCCCCGGCGGCGTCCACCGGTCTCGATCGTCGCGTGCGCGGGGAGGCGGTCGATGAAGCCCTGCACCTGCGCGAGCTGGGCCGCACTGCTCAGCGGCCCGTAGAGCACACCGTCCTCGCGCGGCCCCCCGGTGCGGGCGTGCGTCTGCGCCCTCGCGACCAGCGCGGCGACCAGTTCATCGTGGAGTGAGGCGTGCACCAGCACCCTGGTGGCGGCGGTGCAGTCCTGTCCGCCGTTGAAGAAGGCGCCGGTGGTGATGCCCTCGACGGCCTTCTCGATCGAGGCGTCGGCGAACACGATCGCCGGAGCCTTGCCGCCGAGTTCGAGATGCACCCGCTTGACGTCGTTCGCCGCCGAGCGTGCGACGGCCATGCCCGCCCGCACCGAACCCGTGATCGCGACCATCTGCGGCGTGGGGTGCTCCACCAGGGCGACACCGGTGTCGCGGTCGCCGAGCACCACGTTGAGGGTGCCCACCGGCGTGTGAAGCGCGACGATCTCGGCGAGAAGCAGCGTCGTGAGCGGTGTCGACTCGGCGGGCTTAATCACGACCGTGTTGCCGGCGGCGAGCGCGGGCGCGATCTTCCACACCGCCATGTTCAGCGGGTAGTTCCACGGGGTCACCTGGCCGATCACACCGACCGGCTCGCGACGCACGAACGAGGTGTGTCCGGCGAGGTACTCCCCCGCGGCCCTGCCCTCGAGGCTGCGGGCGGCACCCGCGAAGAAGCGCAGCTGGTCGATCGACTGCATGATCTCGTCCGAGACCAGGCTCGCGCGCGGCTTGCCGGTGTCCTGCGACTCGAGGTCGGCGAACTCGTCTGCGCGCGACTCCATCTCGTCGGCGATGCGGAAGAGCGCCAGCTGCCGCTCCCCTGGCGTGGTGTCGCGCCAGATCGGGAAGGCCGCAGCCGCAGCTGCGTAGGCGGCATCGACGTCGGTGACGTCCGACACCGGGAGCTCGCCGTACGCGTCTTCCGTGACAGGATCCAGAAGCGGCATCCGACCGGCGCCGTGTGCGGGCACGTACTGTCCGCCGATGAAGTTCTGCAACGGCGCTGAATCCTTCAGAAGATGAGTCGACATGGGGTCATGGTATCGACATCCCTGCGGAATCTGAAGATACCTCCCGTAGATTCGACTGAATCAGTTGCGGGATCACACATCCACTGACAATATCGACACATGAGCACGAAGCCGTCCCAGCCTGCCCTTGATGACATCTCGAAGCGCATCGTCGAACTGCTGCAGGAGGACGGCCGCCGCCCCTACGCCGAGATCGCGCGGGAGGTCGGGCTGAGCGAGGCCGCCGCTCGTCAGCGCGTGCAGCGGATGACCGAGGCGGGCATCATCCAGATCGTGGCGGTCACCGATCCGATGCAGCTCGGCTTCCACCGCATGTCGATGATCGGCATCCGGGTCTCCGGCAACCCGCGCGAGATCGCGCAGGAGCTCACAACGATCCCTGAGCTGGCCTACGTGGTCGTGACGCTCGGCACCTTCGACATCCTCGTCGAGGCGGTGTGCGAGAACGACGAGCACCTCATCGAACTCATCGCCACCCGCATCCGCACGATCCCCGGCATCACGCACACCGAGAGCCTGCTCTACGCCGGCCTGTACAAGGACCTCTACAACTGGGGCACGCGCTGAGGCGCGCCTCCGAGGAACGGAGAGAACGATGGGCACCACCGTCTTCGAACGCCGACGACCTTCAGCGAGCGTCATCGACGCCTCGCTCCGGGACACCGCCCTGCGGGTGTTCTGGCTCGACGACGTCGAGCGGCCGACGCACCCGCCGTTGAACGGCACTGTCCGTGCCGACCTCGCCATCGTCGGCGGAGGGTACGCCGGACTGTGGACCGCGGTGCGCGCCAAGGAACGCGACCCTGAACGTCGTGTCGTCCTGCTCGAAGCCTCGCGCATCGCCTGGGCCGCCTCCGGGCGCAACGGCGGATTCTGCGAGTCGAGCCTCACCCACGGCCATGAGAACGGCGTCAGCCGATGGCCGGAGGAGATCGACCGGCTCGAGGAGCTGGGCCACGCGAACCTCGATGGGATCGGTGAGACGGTCGAGCGGTACGGCATGGATGCGGAGTTCGAGCGCACGGGTCAGCTGGCGGTCGCCGTCGAGCCGCACCAGGTGGACTGGTATCGCGAAGAGCCCGGCTTCCTCGACCGCGAAGCCGTGCAGGCCGAGGTGCACTCGGAGACCTTCCTCGCCGGAGACTGGGATCGCGACGGCTGCGCCATGGTGCACCCCGCCAAGCTCGGCGTCGAGCTGGCACGCGTGGCCGCCGACCTCGGCGTCGACATCCACGAGCACAGCATCGTCCGCGCGATCGAGGGCGACGGGTCCGGTCCGATCACCCTGGTCACTCCGGACGGCCGTGTGGTCGCGGACGCCGTCGCCCTCGGCACCAACGTCTTCCCCTCGCTCCTCAAGCGCAACCGGCTGATGACCGTTCCGGTGTACGACTACGTGCTGATGACCGAGCCGCTCTCGACCGCGCAGCTGGCATCCATCGGATGGTCGAATCGTCAGGGTCTGGCCGACAGCGCCAACCAGTTCCACTACTACCGGCTCACCGAGGACAACCGCATCCTGTTCGGCGGCTACGACGCCATTTACCATTTCGGCGGTAAGGTGCGTGCGGAGTACGAGGACCGCATCGAGAGCCACCGCAAGCTCGCCTCCCACTTCTTCACGACCTTCCCGCAGTTGGAGGGTCTCCGATTCACGCACCGCTGGGCGGGAGCCATCGACTCGTCGAGCCGCTTCTGCGCGTTCTTCGGCACCGCCCGCAAGGGACGCGTGGCGTACGCGACCGGCTTCACGGGCCTGGGGGTCGGCGCGGCGCGTTTCGCCGCCGACGTCATGCTCGACAAGCTGTCCGGGGAGCAGACGGAGCGCACGGAGCTTCGGATGGTACGTGAGAAGCCCATCCCGTTCCCGCCGGAGCCCGCGGCGTCGATCGGCGTCAATCTCGTGCGCGCCGCCATGAACCGGGCCGACCACAACCAGGGCAGGCGCAACCTGTTCCTCAAGGCGCTCGACGCCGTCGGCATGGGCTTCGACTCGTGAACGGTCTCGCCGCGGGGAGTGCGGTGGATGTCGGGGCCCTGCCCCTCGCGCATGAGCCGCTGCCCTCCGACGACGTGCTCTCCGGCACGCCGACGACCGCGATCCGCGAGCTGGCGACGCTGGGCGGCATCGAGATCGGCGTCTGGGAGATGACGCCAGGCACCGCGACCGACACCGAGGCCGATGAGGTGTTCGTGGTGCTGTCGGGTCACGCCACGATCGCGTTCGCCTCGTCCGGGCTGCCCGATCTGGAGGTCGGACCCGGCTCCGTCGTGCGTCTCGCCGAGGGAATGCGCACGACCTGGACCGTCACCGATACCCTCCGCAAGATCTACGTCGCCTGAGTCCGCACCGAGGGCGCTCTCGAATCAGGTCGCGCGCAGCAGCGGACGCACGGACGCGTAGGCATCGGCGACGTCGCGCGTCGGCACGTCGTAGACCCGGGCGATGCCCACGGCACCCCGATGGCGCGGCCACCCGGGGTCACCTCCGGCGATGAACGCGACGGCCGCTCCGTGCACCTCGTCAGCCAGCTCCTGCGGAGGGTTCGGTCCGGCGAGTGGCTCCATGGCGGGGCCGTCGAGGCAGTCGAAGAAGAACGGCACGTCGAGGCAGTGCTCGGCGAAGCCGAAGTGCCCTGACGGCCAGGAGAACCGGTACAGCCAGGTGGGTGCCGAGCCGCGGTCGGCGAGCACGTTCAGCAGCGCCGTCCGGAACATCCGGTCGGTCAGCAGACGCCCGCCCAGGCGCGCTTTGCCGAGGCCGGCGATGTCGGCGTTCGCGGCCAGGTATTCCCTCCGTACGGCTTTCGGCAGTCCCAGCTTGTTCAGCAGGAGCGACCTCGGCACCCAGCGCAGCTTCTTCTCGGCCCCGGAGAGGACCATCGTGAACTCGTCGTCCGTCGCCCCGAGGACGAGCGGCTTGTCCGCGCCGACGCCGGCCCGCAAAGCCTCGCGCGTGGAGCGCGGCAGCAGATCACCGTCGACCGTCGGCCCGAGTGGGAGCCCCTCGTCGATCACGCTGCCCAGGGACGAGGGACCGAGCTCCGTGGCCTTCTTCTGCAGTTCGAGGATGCGTTCTTCGCGCAGCGACGAGAACCCAGCCACGGTCGGCTCGACCCCCGCCGCCGCGGCGAGCGCACGCCCGAAGGCCTCCGACCGGGTGGCACTCACATCGGCGAGCGCGCCCGAGATCGCGTAGACGCCGTGGAACAGGTGTTGCGCCTGCTCCATGCCGAGCAGGGTGAGCACCGCACCGCCGCCCGCGGACTGTCCGGCGATCGTGACGCGTGACGGATCCCCGCCGAACTCCGCGATGTTCTGCTGCACCCATTCGAGGGCGAGCAGCCAGTCGCGCACACCACGGTTCGAGGGCGCATCCTCGATCCAGCCGAAGCCGTCGAAGCCCAGCCGATAGGAGAGCGAGACCGTGACGACGTCGTCGCGGTTGAAGTTGCGGCCGTCGTACCAGGGGCTGGCAGGCGAGCCCGCGAAGTAGCCGCCGCCGTGGATCCACACGAGCACAGGGAGCCCGACCTCCTGCCCCGCGCGGCTCGGGTTCGGAGTGAACACGTTCACGTTGAGCGTGGCGTCACCCTCGATGCTCGGCTCGGGGATGAGCGTGACGCCGGGGTCTCCGCGCTGCGCGGTCGCCGCGAACTCGAGCGCATCGCGCACGCCCTCCCACGGTGCCTTCGGCACGGGCGCCTGGAAGCGCAGCGCACCGATCGGTGCTTCGGCGAACGGGATTCCGAGGAAAGCCGCCGATCGGGGATTGCCCCGCCCTCCCGTGGTCGGACGCCAGCGGCCACGCACTCGTCCCGCGGCCGTGGCCACCTCGACGAAGTCGGCGGTCGTCTCGGAATCGGTATCGGTCATGACAGTATTCTCCCGGTCATTCCCGGTCATCAGCGCACTCCCTTGATCGGCGCGGTCGCCACGGCGGCGAGGATCACGAACACGATCGCGAAGACGAACAGCATCGCGTAGCCTCCGAGCGCCGTGATGATGACACCGCCGATCGCGGGGCTCAGGGCCTGCGGCACGTTGGTCGCCACGTTCAGGATGCCGAGGTCCTTCCCCGCGGAGACGCCCTCGTTCGGCAGCACCTCGGTCATCAGCGCTGCATCCACCGAGATGTAGAGCCCGAAGCCGACCCCGTTGATGATGCTCATCAGGATCATGCCGGTCATGTTCGGCTGCAGCAGCGGCATCGCCAGCCCTGCCACCATCACGACGGATGCGGCGTAGATGAAGACCTTGCGGCGACCGACCCTGTCGCTCCACCACCCAGAGAGACCGATGGCGACCAGGGTCGGGATGAAGGCCACGAGGGTGAGCGTGACGACGGCGCCCTGGGCCTCCGCCAGGGGCAGCCCGATGTAGTCGGTGAGCATGTAGAGCTGGTACGAGCTGACGACGAAGTAGCCGAGGATCAGCAGGAACCGCGCCCCGAACGCCCAGGCGAAGTCGGGGTGGCGGCGCGGATCGATCCAGAAGCCCCGGAAGAAGGCGCCCCATCGGAACGGGGCCACCGCGGCGTGCTTCGACGACCAGTCGCGGTTCACCACGGCGAACAGCAGCGCCGCCACGATCACGGCACCGCCGAACGCCGCGTAGCCGATGCCGATCTGCGCGGCGAACGCCCCGGCGAGCATGATGCCCACCGTCATGCCGACCTGCGTGCCGATACCGATCATCGCGCTCGCGCCGCCGCGCTTAGACCGCGGGAACCTGTCGGCGGTGATGGCCGTCAGCGGAGCCTGGAAGAAGTTCAGCGCCACCTGGATGATGACCCAGAACACCGTGATCCAGAGGATGTCGGTCAACGAGCCCATGCCGAACAGGAAGATGCCGCCGATGATCGCGCCGAGCACCATCCACGGCACCCGGCGTCCGAACCGCGAGCGCGTGCGATCGCTCAACGCCCCGACGATCGGCTGCGCGAACAGCGTGAAGACGAAGGAGATCGTGGTCACGACGGCGAGGTTGCCGACCTTGTTCGCCTCGTCGATCATCAGTACCTGGCTGGGCAGCAGGATCGCGATGAGTCCGCCGTAGGTGGCGAACAGGGTCAGCGAGGCGATCAGCAGGCTGGGCAGCAGCCGCCGATTCGCGGGCGGACTCGCCGCCGGTTCCCCCGCGGCGGGCGGAACGGCGCGGATGGTGCCGGTCGGGGCGACTTCAGCGGCGGGGTCGAGCGGGGACACGGACATGTCGGCTCCTCGTTGAGCGTGATCGGGTCGGTGAGCGTGATCAGGTCAATACCAAACGGTGTTTGGTATTCGTCGGACATGCTGACAGATCGTCGACTGTCCGCGCAAGCGTTTCACGAACGTTGTTTGGTTTTTGTGATCCGAGCGTGACGGTTACCCTGGAGCGATGGCTACACGGGGGGCATACGCGAAGGGCGTCGCCAAGCGCGAGGAGATCCTCGACGCCGCACTCGCCGTCGTGGCCGAGCACGGCTACCGCAAGGCGTCGGTCCGGGAGATCGCGGACGCCGCCGGACTCAGCCCGGCGGGCCTGCTGCACTACTTCGGCAGCAAGGAGGAGCTGTTCGTCGCGATCCTCCGCGCCAGAGACGACCGCGACGAGCAGCACTACGCCGGCGAAGACGCCTCGGCCGCGTTCCTCGCGGTCATCCGTCACAACGCATCCGTCCCCGGTCTCGTGCAGCTCTACGCGCAGTTGGCCGCCGAAGCCGGGGATCCTGCCCACCCCGCCCACGCCTACTTCCGCGAGCGCACCGAGCGCATCGAGACCTTCACCCGCGCTCAGCTCATCATCGACCAGGAACAGGGGCGGATCCGCGCCGACCTCGACCCGGCATGGGTCGTCCGCACCCTGCATGCCTTGGCCGATGGGCTGCAGGCTGCGTGGATGCTCGATCCCTCGCTCGACATGGCGGCAGAGATCGAGCGGTTCCTCGTGCTGCTCCGCCCCTCCTGACGGAACGGTCGCGGCTACTCCGGCCGAGTGTGGTTCAACGAAGCGACGTCACCTCGGCGTGCGGCATCCGCGTCTTCATTATCCTGACGGCCTCGGGGTTGTCGTCGACCAGCACGGCGTCGCGTCCGAGGGCCGAGGCCACCGCTCCCGTCGTCCCACTGCCCGCGAAGAGGTCGAGCACACGGTCGCCAGGACGACTCGACGCCGTGACGATGCGCCGCAGGATCCCCTCGGGCTTCTGCGTGGGATAGCCGGTCTTCTCCCGACCGGTGGTGGGCACGATCGTGTGCCACCACACGTCGGTCGGCAGTTTGCCGCGCGCCGCCTTCTCGGCGGTGACGAGCCCAGGCGCCATGTACGGCTCGCGGTCGACCTCGTCGGAGTTGAACACGTACCCTCGAGGGTTCTTCACGTACACCAGGATCGTGTCGTGCTTGGTGGGCCAGCGGCTGCGCGACTTGGCGCCGTAGTCATACGCCCAGATCAGCTCGTTGAGGAAGCAGTCCCGCCCGAACACCGCGTCGAGCATGACCTTCGCGTAGTGCGCCTCACGGTAGTCGAGGTGCAGGTACAGCGTGCCGTCGTCGGCGAGCAACCGCCAGGCCTCTTCGAGCCGTGGCATCAGGAAGGAGCCGTAGTCGTCGAAGCGGTCGTCATAGGCGCGCAGCATCCCGCGCACCCGCTCATAGGCGTGTCCGTGGAAGCCGTGCCGCACCTCGGTGTCAGCGGCCGGCGCGGTCTCACCCGGCTCCGGTGAAGAACTCCGCAGATCCGTGCCGGTCACCCCCACGAGGTCGTGGATCCCCGGGACCGGTTCCGTGGCCGGCACCGGTTCTTGAGGAGTTGCCAACATCCGCCGTGCGGTCACCACCTGCCGCTCCTGCGTGCGGCCGGTGTTGAACGGCGGGTCCAGGTACACAAGCGTGAACGAACCGGAAGGCAGGGTCGCGGCGACGGCGACGTTGTCGCCCTCGACGATCGTCACCGCGCCCGGTACGACCGGCTGCGGTACGACCGGCTCCGGCACGACCGGCTCTGACACGGATACGGTGTCTGCCACGACGTCAGGGGTGTCCGCCGCAGGGGGGAGGTGAGGGGCCGGCGCCGTCACGGCACCCGATGCAGCCAGGCCTCGGTGGCGAACTTCGATTCGACGAGCGCCTCGGCGGCGGCGTACTCGTCGGCCGAGATCGACCCGGTCTCGGCGTCGGTCAGCGAGCGGAAGGTGTCCTTGAACCGTTCGATGATCTCCGCGCGCTCGAGGCCGGTCTGGCTGCGCAGCGGGTCGACGCGCTTGGCGGCAGAGGCGGTTCCCTTGTCGCTGAGCTTCTCCCGTCCGATGCGCAGCACCTCGGTCATCACCTGACCGTCGATGTCGTACGACAGGGTCGCATGGTGCAGCACTCCGCCGTTCGCCAACCGCTTCTGGGCGGCGCCGCCGATCTTGCCGGTCGGGCTCGCGATGTCGTTGAGCGGCTGGTAGACGGCATCGATGCCGAGCGAACGCAGCGCCTGCAGCACCCAGTCGTCGAGGAAGGCGTAGGAGTCGGCGAAGGTCATCCCCGCCACGAGTGAAGCCGGTACGTACAGAGAGTAGGTGATGATCTGCCCCGCGGCCATGAGCATCGCCCCACCGCCCGAGATACGACGGACGACGTCGAATCCGTGCTTCGCAGCTCCCTCGGGGTCGACCTCGTTGCGGTACGACTGGAACGATCCGATCACCACGGCAGACTGGTCCCACTCCCAGATGCGCAGGGTGGGACGGCGACGCCCCTCGCCGACGCGGGAGGTGAGCACCTCGTCGAGCGCGAGGTTCATGCGTGGCGACGCAGCCTTCTCGTGCACGATCTCCCAGTCGAAGTCGCGCCACCCAGGGGCGGTCACGAGTGCGCGACGCACCGCGGTTCCGACAGCCTCCGGTGTGAACCCGAGCAGCTGTGCCCCGTCGGGCAGCGCGGCGCGGACGGCTGCGGCGATCGCCGTCGCGTCCGATTCCACGGGCAGTCCGTCGACGGCGGCGTTGATGTCGTCCAGCGCCGAGTCGGGCTCGAGGAAGAAGTCGCCGGCGAGCCGGAAGCGGGAGATCCGGTCGTCCTCGATCTCGAGGTCGACGACGACGAGCTTTCCACCTGGGACCTTGTATTCACCGTGCACGGTTCCAGCTTAAGGCGCGCGGCCCCTGTTACGGCGGGTCAGCCTCCGAGCACGACGACGCGCTCACCCGCGCGGATCGGGGTCGAGTATCGATTCCCGGCGGGCGGCAGCGGGCACACGAACTGGTCGGAGAATGCGCACGGCGGCAGATAGGCGCGGTTGAAGTCGATCACGGCAGTGCCGTCCACGGCCGGTTCGTCGACCGGAAGGAACCGGAAGCGGTAGGTCTCGAGGCCGTTCGTCCCGTCTGCGAACACCGCGCTCAGCCCGCCCTGAGCACCTCGGGTCACGGTGAGCGTCTGCGGCGCACCCGCCAGCTCGAAGCGCAGCCGACCGGCGACGGGCGTCTCCCGCGCATCGCCGTCGACCGACGTGATCACGATCTGCTCGTCGGGTGTCTCCTCGAAGACAGCCGGCAGACGCCAGCGCTCGTCGGGGGCATAGGCATCGATCGCGGTGAACCACTCGCGCTGCGGACGAGCCGGATTCAGCACACGCAGCGCTATCGTGCCGTGGCGCTCGAACACGCGCAGCTCGCGGCGCCCGAGCCGGATGCTCTGCGTGCCCCGCAGCGTGACGGTGGATCCCGCCTGGCCCAGCTCGCTGCCGCGGATGCCGCCGTCGCCGGTGAGCGCCCAGAGCCCGGGGATGCCGTCCACGGCCGCGGCCTCCGTGATGAGCCAGTTCGTCGACTCGAGTGCCGACGGGCCGTACTCCGAGCCCGCGTACCGCTCCCTGGACGCGTGCCAGTCCTGCCAGTCCTTCACGAAGCTCATCGGAGCGCTCCCTCCCGTGCGGGGTGCCGCCGAGCGGGGCACTCCTCGCTCATGCGCGGAATATTGCCCCGAATCTACGGTGACCCCGCGGCGCGCGAGACGCCCGTGTCACACGCCTTCACCGCGCGTAACGTCGCGTTACATCCGCACCACGCGGGAACATCTCGCCCCAGACCCACGCTCCCCGCCGAGACCCACCGCGGCGAGCGGTCGCCACAGTGGGTGTGGCCGAGGAGCATGGGTCTCGGCGGTGGAGCCGGGAGCTCAGCGTGCGGGGATGTGCGTGTCGAGCCAGGCGAGCACGTCGGCGCGCACCTCGTCCTGCTGCAGCTCCGCGAAGATCTCGTGGCGCGCGTCGGGGTAGACGAGCGTGGTGACGTCGGTGAGACCTGAACGGTTGCGGTACTCGTCGGCGAGCTTGTGCACGCTGCGCGGTCCGCCCACCGGGTCGTCCCGCCCGACCAGCAGGAGCATCGGGATGTCGTGCCCCAGGTCCTTGGCAGGGCGGCCGTACAGCTTCGCCGCCTCGATCGGGCCGAACAGCTTGAGCAGCGGCACATCGGTGGTCAGCGGATCCTCGTCGAACGCGGTCCACACGGCGGGGTCTCGGCTGAGCCACTCCAGCCCGGTCGCGCCCTCACCTGCCCAGCGCGCATTCAGCGGAGCGGCGTTCAGTGAGCCCGGCATGCGCAGGGCAGAGCCGGACAGGATCACGGCGTCCCACGCGTCCGGGTGCTCGTTGACGAGCATCTGTGCGAGGAACGATCCCCACGAGTGCCCGAGCAGCACGAGCGGCAGATCGGGATTCTCCTCGCGGATGATGCCCGTCAGCTGCCAGACGGCTTCCACGGCCGCACGCAGCCCGCCCTTGCCCAGACGGCCGAGCTTCTCCGGGCCGCCGTGCTGGCGGATGCCGGTGCGGCCATGACCGCGGTGGTCGTCGGCGTAGACGTGGAATCCGGCAGCCGTGAGCGCGGTGATCAGCGCACCGTACCGCCCTGCATGCTCTCCGACGCCGTGCAGCAGCTGCACCACGCCGCGCGGGGTCCCCTCGGCGGGATGGACGTCGTAGACGATGTCGACACCATAGGCATCGGTGAACTCGCGGGTATCCATCACGCTGCGAGCCTACCCATCACCGGAAGAGGCGGCTACCGCGCGAGGGCGTCGCGGATCGCGAAGGCGGTGTCGCGATCGGTCACCTCGTAGCCGCCGACCCCGTCGGAGGCCGACCCCATCCGCACGCCGCCGTCTTCGTTCACGGCACGCTTCGCGGAGAAATGGATCGCGTCCACGCCCGCGGCTGCGAGCAGCGGAGCGCTCGCCACATCGACGCCGCTGCCCGCCATGATCTCGATCTCGCCCTCTGCGGCCGCGACGAGCGCACGCAACGTGTCGATGCCGTCGATCGCGGCCGACGCTCCCCCCGAGGTGAGCACCCGACGCAGGCCCAGCTCGCGGGCGCTTCGCAGCGTCGCGACCGGATCGGCCGTCACGTCGATCGCGCGGTGCAGCGTCGCGGGTGCGCCGGCTGCGGCATCTCGGAGGCGCGCCATGGCGAACAGGTCGAGTCGCCCCTCGGCGTCGAGGGCGCCGATGACCACGCCCGCAGCACCGGCGGCGATCGCGCGGCGCACATCGAGCTCGGCCACGGCGAGTTCGTCGTCGTCATAGTGGAAGCCGCCCGCGCGCGGGCGGATCAGCACGTGCACCTCGGGGCCATCGACCCCTGCCGTCTCGACGGCGAGCTCGATCGTCGC
The DNA here is from genome assembly GCF_001005635.1 of Microbacterium sp. Ag1. NCBI lineage: Bacteria > Bacillati > Actinomycetota > Actinomycetes > Micrococcales > Microbacteriaceae > Microbacterium > Microbacterium sp. Ag1. The sequence continues at coordinate 144,192 of NZ_LBCR01000027.1, read as the reverse complement.
GGGCGACGGGGTGAGTCCACCGAGGGCGAGAGCCGTCGCGAGCTCGACGCGTGCCGCGCCGACCTCCTTGGCGATGCGCACTCCGGCGGGGTCCTGCACGGCGATTTCCAAGGCGAGCGTTCGGGGCACCCCTCCATTGTGCCCGCTGCCGCGACGGCATCCGGAAAATTAGATAGGCTATCTAAGTAATGTCTGCGTCTGATGAATCCCTCCGCCTCACCGCCACAGACCTTCGCATGGCCACGTTCCGGCTGGCCCGCCGCCTCCGCTGCGCCCGCGCCGCCGACTCGATGAGCGACGCGCAGCTGGCGGTGCTCGCCGACCTGCGCATGAACGGCCGACGCACGGTCTCGACCCTCGCCGAACGCGAACGCGTGACCGCGCCGTCGATGACGAGCACGATCAACGGCCTCGAGGAACAGGGCTTCGTCGTGCGCACCCCCGACGAGGACGACCGGCGACGCGTGCAGGTCGACATCACCCCGGCCGGTGCCGAGATCGTGGTCGAGACCATCCGCCGGCGCGACGAGCTGCTGGCCGACATGCTGCGCGAGGTCGACTACACCGAGGCCGAGCTGACCACACTGCGCGAAGCGAGCGCCCTGATGCGGCGGGTGGTGGAGAGATGAGCGCCATGTTCCGCTCGTTCGCGAACATCAACTACCGGATCTGGTTCGCGGGCGCCCTGATCTCCAACGTCGGCGGATGGATGCAGGCCACCGCGCAGGACTGGGTGGTGCTCACCGAGCTCACCGACAACGACGCCACGGCGATGGGCGTCACCATGGCCCTGCAGTTCGGGCCTCCCCTCGTGCTCGTGAGCATGACGGGGTGGGTGGCCGACCGCTTCGACCGCCGGCACATCCTCTTCGCGACACAGTCGGCATTGCTGGCCCTGGCCATCGCGGTCGGTGTGCTGCTGCTCAACGACCTCATGACGCTGCCGATGATGTTCGGGTTCGCCCTCGGATTCGGCATCGTGAACGCCTTCGACGCCCCGGCCAGGCAGGCGTTCGTCTCGGACATGGTCTCCACCGGAGACACCTCGAACGCAGTGGCCCTCAACTCGGCGTCGTTCAACCTCGCCCGCATGGTGGGACCGGCCGTCGGAGGCCTGCTGATCGTGGCGATCGGCTCGGGCTGGGTGTTCATCGTGAACGCCGCGACCTTCCTGGCGATGCTCCTCGCGCTCCTGTTGATGCGGCGCAGCCTGCTCGCCCCTCGGCTGAAGAACCGCAGCCGCGGTGGCCTGGCAGCCGGCTTCCGGTACGTATGGGGACGCAGCGACCTGAAGGTCGTCTTCGTCACGGTCTTCCTGATCGGCGCCTTCGGCATGAACTTCCCGATCTTCGCCTCGACCATGGCACTCGAGTTCGGTGCGGGAGCCGACGGATACGGTGTGCTCAGCTCGGTGCTGGCCATCGGGTCGCTGATCGGCGCCCTGCTGGCCGCACGTCGCGACCGGGCCCGGGTACGGGTGGTGATCCTGGCTGCTGGCGGGTTCGGGATCGCCGCCTTCGTGTCGTCCGTGATGCCCAGCTACGCGTCGTACGCCGTGACCCTGACGTTCACCGGCTTCATGATCGTGACGCTGCTCACCACCGCCAACGGCTACGTGCAGATCACCACCGATCCCGCCCTGCGCGGCCGTGTGCTCGCGCTCTACATGGCGGTGATCATGGGCTCGACCCCGGTGGGCGCTCCGATCGCGGGGTGGGTCGCCGACACGTTCGGGCCGCGCGCTGCGATCATGCTCGGCGGCACGGCCGGATTCGTCGCCTGTGCGATCGGCGTGATCTGGGTGGCGACGTCCGGGCGCCTGCGACGCGACGAGAACCGCCGCTTCCTGCTCACACTCGACGAGACCCGCCCGCTCAGCGTGATCGAGGTCGACCCGATCGAGTTCAGCGACGAGGCCGCCGTGACCACGCCGATCCGCACCGCCAAGCGGCGCGACCCCGACGACTGAGCATCCTCGGCCTGTTTGTCAATGCCCTCTGCGGAGGGCCGCACCCGACGTAGCGTCGTCGCATGGACGAGAACACGGAACGCACCCCCCACCCGCAGGACCCGGCAGAGGGCGCACCCGGAGTCGGAGCACCGGACGAGGACTCCGGCCAGGGCGACGGCACCGGCGGAGCCATCCAGGGTGATGCCTCGCGCGGCGAGTCCACCGGAGGAGCCATCCAGGGCGACGCCGGCCAGGGCCATCGTGCGGCCCTCGGCGGCGACGAGAACACCGAGGACCAGCTCGACGCCGACAACGCCGCCGAAGAGGACACCCTCAAGACGCTCGACCCGGATTCCCCACCGGCCTGAGCGGCACGAGGACAGCGCCACCGCCAGCCGTCTCATCCCCAGTCGACGGCCGTGACAGCGGTGGCGCTGTCCGTGTCGGCGGGTCGGTCAGGCGCCCAGCACGAGCTTGAGCTGCTCCACCGCCCAGTCGAGCTCGGTCGCACGGATCACCAGCGGCGGCGCGATGCGCACCGTCTGTCCATGCGTGTCCTTCACCAGCACGCCGCGTTCGAGCAGCTTCTCGGCGATCTCCCGCCCTGTGCCCTTCGCGGGGTCGATGTCGACTCCGGCCCAGAGTCCCGCGATGCGCACGGCCGTGACGCCGTGGCCGATCAGCGGCTGCAGCGCCTGCTCCAGATGGGCTCCCAGCGCACGGGCGCGCTCCTGGAACTCCCCCGTCTGCAGCATCTCGACGACGCGCAGGCCCACGGCTGCGGCGAGCGGGTTGCCGCCGAACGTCGAGCCGTGCTCGCCGGGACGGATCACACCGAGCACATCGGAGTCGCCGACCACGGCCGAGACCGGGAGGATGCCGCCGCCCAAAGCCTTACCGAGCAGGTACAGGTCGGGCACGACGCCTTCGCGGTCGCATGCGAACGTCTCTCCCACGCGACCGAGACCGGCCTGGATCTCGTCGGCGATGAACAGCACGTTCTTCTCATCGCAGATCTCGCGGATGCGGCGCAGGTATCCCTCCGGCGGGATCACGACCCCTGCCTCGCCCTGGATCGGCTCCACGAGCACGGCGGCAGTGTCGTCGGTGATGGCTGCGGCGATGACGTCCGCGTCGCCGTACGGCACGACGTCGAAGCCGGGCGTGTAGGGCCCGAAGTCGTCGCGCGCCTGCTCGTCGTCGCTGAAGCTGACGATCGTGGTCGTGCGTCCGTGGAAGTTCCCGGCCGCGACGATGATGCGTGCCCTGCCCTCGGCGATGCCCTTGACGCGGTAGCCCCACGCGCGGGCGACCTTGATGCCGGTCTCGACGGCTTCGGCACCGGTGTTCATCGGCAGCACGAGGTCTTTGCCGGCGAGCTCCGCCAGCGCCGCGGCGAACGGTTCGAGGCGGTCGCTCTGGAACGCACGGCTGACGAGCGTGACCCGCCCGAGCTGCTCGGTGAGCGCGGCGACGAGTGCCGGGTGCCGGTGTCCGAAGTTCACGGCGGAATACGCGGCGAGCAGATCGAGGTAGCGCTTGCCCTCGACATCCGTCACCCACGCGCCCTCTGCGCGGGCGATGTTCACGGGCAGCGGGTGGTAGTTGTGTGCGACGTGCGGCTCGGTGTTCACATCGGCGCCTGCCTCCAGCGCGGTCACTTCGCGCCCCGAAGCTCGAGCGTGCAGCACTTGATGCCGCCGCCGCCGAGCAGCAGCTCGGAAAGGTCGATCATGATCGGGTTGTAACCGCGCTCGCGCAGCTGCTTCTCGAAGCCCTTCGCGCGCGGGGAGATGATCACGTTGTAGCCGTCGCTCGCCGAGTTCAGGCCGAACACCGAGCCGTCCTCGTCCGACACCAGGATCGCGTCGGGGAAGCGCTTCTCGAGCTCGGCGCGGCTCGCGTCATCGAAGGCACCGGGGAGGTACGCGATGTTCGCGTGCTCGGGGCCGCCGTTCTCGAGACCCTGCACCGGATCGAGCACGGCGATCGCGGTGTCGAGGTGGTAGAAGCGCGGGTCGACCAGGTTGAGCGACACGACCTCGCGGCCGAAGACCTCGCCGACCTCGCGGTGACTGTCGCCGGTCGAGCGGAAGCCGGTGCCGGCGAGGATCACGTCACCGACGAGCAGGAAGTCGCCCTCGCCCTCGTTGACCTCCTTCGGCATCACGGTGTCGTAGCCCGCGCCGCGGAACCAATCGGCGAAGGCGGGAGCCTCGCCCTGGCGCTCGACGAAGCGGAACTCGGGCACATAGGCGCGGCCGTCGATGAGGAACCCGCCGTTGGCCGTGTAGACCATGTCGGGGTATCCGGCGAGCGGCTCGATGAGCTCGACGTCGTGGCCCAGCTCGACGTACAGGTCGTGGAGCTTCTGCCACTGCGCGACCGCCTTCGCGGTGTCGGTGGGCTTCGACGGCTCCATCCACGGATTGATGGAGTAGTTGACGGTGAAGTGCTCCGGCTTGCACATCAGGTAGTGGCGGTGGTGCGCGGTGCGGGCGGGGGCGGTGGAGACGGCGGCTTCAGGCGTCGACATGGGAGCTCTCCTCGGAGGACGGGCGCGGCGGACGCTGTCCAGGGGCCCGGCGGTCCTTCGACCCTTCGCTCGATCGAGCGGGCGTCGGGGAAGATGCGACTCGGGCACGCCGGGGTCCATTCTGTCACCCGCCCCCTGTGCACCGCCAGAGCGCGGTGGGGGGGTGCTCCGCCACACCACTGTCGGTGCGGCACCAGAACACCGCCGATGAACGCTCAGACCGCGGTGCCGGCGACCACGAGCTTGCCCACCGTGTGGCCGGCTTCCAGTCGGGAGAGAGCCGCCGATGCCTCGGCGAAGGGATACTCGCGCTCGATGACGGGGACGATCCGCCCTTCGGCCACGAGGTCGAGCAGCTTCGCCAGCACCTCGGGGCGTGGCGTCGCGGCGAGCGGTCGGATGCTCCGCGAGCCGATCGACAGGAACACCGCGCGCAGCATCCGTGGGACGGGGCCGAGCACATGGCCGCCGTCGCCGGTGACCAGCACGACTGTGCCGCCGGGAACGACGAGACGCTTCAGCTCGCGCAGCGGCATCCCTCCCGCGATGTCGATGATCGCGTCGAATCGGCCGTCCGCGAGCGTGCTCAACGGCGACTCCCTGTGGTCGAACGTGCGCACCGCGCCGAGCTGCTCGATCAGCGGCGCGTTGCGGTCGCGACAGGTCGCCCATACCTCGGCTCCGCGGAGAGTCGCGAGCTGCACGGCGAACGTGCCGACACCTCCGGATGCACCGATGATCAGCACGCGCGGCGCCCCACCCGCCGCGTGGCCAACGTCTGCGAGCCCGACCCCGGCGAGGTCGAGCGCCTGCCAGGCGGTACCACCGGCGACCGGCAGGCAGGCAGCGGTCTCTGCCGCGATGTCGGTGGGGATCAGCACGAGCCGTGCTGCGGGAACGCATACGTACTCGGCGAGACCGCCGCCACCGACCAGCTCGCCGACGACCTCCTCACCGATCTCGGCGCCGACGACGTCCGGCCCCACGGCGACCACTGTGCCGGCGACCTCCATGCCGCGCACCGGATGCTTCGGGCGGGTGAGTCCGAACACCGGTCGCACGAGCAGCGGATCACCGAGCAGGAGGCGCACATCGCCCGCGTTCAGAGCCGTCGCGTGCACCCGCAGCAGCACTTCGCCGCGACCGGGCACCGGGACCGGGATGCGCTCGAGGGTCACACCGTCGGCCGGCCCGTAGGTCTCTCGCCGCCACGCCGTCATCGACCGGCTCATGATGCTGCTCCTGACGTGTCGGGGTACTCGAAGATGTCGTCGAGGCCCACGCCGAACGCACGGGCGATCTGGAAGGCGAGTTCGAGCGTCGGCGAGTACTTCTGCTGTTCGATCGCGATGAGCGTCTGTCGCGTCACCCCGACCGTGCGGGCGAGCTCGGCCTGGGTGAGACCGGCCTGCTCGCGATGAGCGCGGATGGTGTTGGAGACGAGAGTGGGCTTGACCATCAGACGAGGCCTCGCCGGTAGGCGATCACCCTGGCGACACCGCCGACGAGCGCGGCTACCGCGAAGCCCGCGAACATGGTGTTCGCGATCCAGAAGACGTCGGCCCCGACAGCGCACAGCGCGATCACCCCGAGGCCGGCGATCACGATGAAGGCCTGCTCCACCCGCCCACCCATGCGGCTGATGTCGCGGTCGCGGATGTCGGAGCGGCCGACCCCGTCGGGATCGCTCATCCCGGCGATGATGCCCCACACCACGCTGAGCAGGATCGTCGCGACGATGCCGCCGCCGATCACCCACAGCATGAGCGGGAACCAGTCGACGTCGGTGAGCGGTCCGCCCCCGGCCTGCTGGAGCACCAGCACGACGTAGACGACCATCACGATGGGGCTCACGATGAGTCCCGCCCACGCATTGCGCTCTTCGTAGACCACGACGCCTCCGATGTAAAAGATTCTTGACACGCTCAGCGTACGACCGCTTACCAGATGTGTCAAGAATTCTTTACATGTGACTCAGATCACGTCACTGCTCCAGGCGTCGAGGTTGCCGTAACGGTGCGCGGTGATCGAGATCGACTGCTCGTGCACGAACGGCAGCAGCTCGATGCGGGCGGCCGCCGTCACCTCGCCGTCGTACACCGCGAGATCGGGATCGCCAGCGGAAGCCGCGGCCAGCTCCGCGCGGAGAGCGGCGACACCCTCACGACCGCCGACCAGTCGCACTCGATCGCTCGCCGGCAGTGTGACGCCTTCGAGGTCGGCGTCCTGACGGAGCAGCCGCTGCAACCACTCGTCGTCGCTCTCGAGGAACACCGGGGCGTCGAGGTCTCCGAGCGCTCGGCGCACCTCGGCGGGCAAACCGGAAGGGGTCGAGATGACGAACCTGGCGCCGGAGCGCACCCCGGCGATCACCACGCGCAGCAGGTCGTGCAGCGCGGCGTCGTCGGTCGCGCGCACTTCGACGGGCACGGGGCGATAGCGGAACAGGTTGCGCTCGACTCCCAGACGCGACACGTCGCGCACCTGGCCGAACTCCCGATCCCAGGCCAGCGCATCCGAGAGAGCCGAGCGCCGCAGCCACTCGAACGACTCATACGCGAGCGAGGACTGTGCCGCCTCGATCACCGCGGTGATGCGCGAATCGAGCCCGCGCAGGTGCAGGGTGCTGGAGGCCGGCCCTCCCGACTGCGAGCGCCACGATCCCAGACCGATGAGATAGTTGGGCCCACCCGCCTTCGCGCCAGGGCCGACCGAGGAGCGCTTCCAGCCGCCGAAGGGCTGACGCTGCACGATCGCGCCGGTGATGCCGCGATTCACGTAGAGATTGCCCGCCTGCACCCGGTCGAGCCAGTACGACAGCTCCTCCGGATCCTGGGTGTGCAGCCCTGCGGTGAGTCCGTAGGCGACGGCGTTCTGCATCTCCACGGCGCGCGCGAGGGTCGGGGCGTGCATCACCCCGAGCACGGGGCCGAAGAACTCCTCGGTGTGGAAACGCGATCCCGGTTGCACCCCGACGCGCACGCCGGGACGCCACAGCCGTCGGCTGCCGTCGTCCGCCACGGCGAGAGACGGCTCGATCAGCCACTGCTCGTCGCCCTCGAGCTCACTCAGCGCCCAGGCGAGCTTGCCCTGCGGCTGCTCGATCACCGGCCCCACCTCGGCCAGCGGATCGGTAGGAGGACCGACGTGCAGCGAGCGCACGGCATCGGCCAACTGGCGGGCGAACCGGGCCGAGCGTCCGACCGGCCCCACGAGGATCGCGAGCGACGCCGCCGAGCACTTCTGCCCGGCATGTCCGAAGGCGCTCTTGACGAGGTCGGCGACCGCGAGGTCGAGATCGGCGGAAGGCGTGATGATGATCGCGTTCTTGCCGCTGGTCTCCGCGAGCAGCGGCAGATCCGGGCGCCAGGAGCGGAACAGCGCCGCCGTGTCCCACGCGCCGGTGAGGATCACCCGGTCGACCGCCTCGTGCGTGATCAGCTCGCGGCCGAGCTCCCCCTCTTCGACGTCGACGAGCGCCAACAGGTCGCGGGGGATCCCTGCCTCCCACAGCGTCTCGGCGATCACCGCCGCACAGCGACGGGCCTGCGGTGCGGGCTTGAAGACCACACCGGAACCTGCGGCGAGCGCGGCGAGCACTCCTCCGGCGGGAATGGCGACGGGGAAGTTCCAGGGCGGCGTGACGACCGTGACGGATGCCGGGACGAACACGGCGCCGGCGATCGCGTCGAGCTCCCTGGCCTTGGCTGCGTAGTACCGCGCGAAGTCGACGGCCTCACTCACCTCGATGTCGGCTTCTGCGAAGACCTTGCCGGTCTCGGAGGCCGCGACCTCGATGAGGTCTCCGCGACGAGCCTCGAGTGCAGCCGCGGCACGCAGCAGCACCTCGGCACGCTCGGCGGCAGGTCGCCCGCCCCAGGCCGGGGCCGCACGACGCACACCGTGCACGACCCGCTCGAGCTCGTCCGCCTCGGACACCTGCGCCGCCGCGATCGTGGCAGACCCCAGGTCGGCGGTCGCGATGCGCTCGCGCACCTCGCGCGCCCATTGGCGGTTGGCGGGAAGCGCGGGGTCGCTGTCGACGGTGTTCGCGAAGCCGGGGGCTCCGCCGGTGTCCTGCTCCAGCTCGCGGGCGGAGTAGACCGCGGTCTCCAGGAACGCCTCCCGGCCGCTGTCGTCCGAGCCGCGGGAGATGCCGAGCACCGCCTTGGTCAGGTCGGTCTCCGGCACCGGGGCGACGGGTGCAGGGCGCAGCGACTCGTGCACGGGGGCGAGACGGTCCTGCGTGCGACGGGGTCCGATGCGCAGCGTCGGGTCGCCCGCCCTGTCGAGCGCATCGAGGAAGCGATTCTGCTCGCGGACGAACAGCGACTCGTCCTCGCCGAGCCGGAAGGCGGCGGAGAGGAAGTTGTCCGGCGAGGCGTTCTCCTCGAGCCGCCGCACCAGGTAGCTGATGGCCACGTCGAACTCCGCTGGCTCCACCACCGGCACGTAGAGCAGCACCGGTCCGACCTCGCGCGAGACGGCTCGCACCTGCCCCTGGGCCATGCCGAGCAGCATCTCGAACTCCACGGCCTCCCGCACGCCCCGCTCGCCCGCCAGCAGCCAGGCGTAGGCGATGCCGAAGAGGTTGTGCCCCGCGACGCCGATCTTCACCGCAGCCGTGTGCTCCGGCCGCAGCGCCCAGTCGAGGCAGCGCAGGTAGTTCGCGTCGGTGTCGAGCTTGGTGTCGTAGGTCGCAGGCGTCCACCCGTGCATCCGCGCCTCGACGTGCTCCATCGCGAGGTTCGCCCCCTTCACGAGACGCACCTTGATGCGGGCGCCGCCGTGCGCCACGCGGTCCTGCGCCCACGCGGTGAGCTCCTGCAGGGCGGGCAGCGCGTCCGGCAGGTACGCCTGCAGCACGATCCCGGCTTCGAGCCCGGCCAGTCGGGGGTCCTCGAGGATGCGCGTGAAGACGGCGATCGTGAGGTCGAGGTCGCGGTACTCCTCCATGTCCAGGTTGATGAAGGTGCCGTCGGCCGCCGCCGCGAGATACAGCGGAAGGAGCCGCTCTACCACCTCGTCGACGACCTCGTCGAAAGCCCACATCGACAGGTGGCTGATGATCGCCGAGACCTTCACCGAGACGTAGTCCACGTCCGGACGGCGGACGAGCGCGTGGATGCCGTCGAGCCGTCGTCGGGCCTCCGCCTCCCCGAGCACGGCCTCGCCGAGCAGGTTGAGGTTGAGCCGGGAGCCGTCGGCGCGGATCCGCTCGATCGCGGCGCCGAGCTTGGCAGGGCGCGCGTCGACGACCAGGTGCCCCACCATGTCCCGGAGCACCCGACGGGCGATCGGCACCACGGGCGTCGGGAGGATCTGCGCGACCCCGCCACCGAGACGTACCACCGAGCGCAGGTACCAGGGCAGGAACTCGGGCACGATCGGGGCGATGCGGTGCAGCTGCGAGGCCGCGGCGGTCAGGCTCTCCGGACGCATGACGCCGTCGACGAACCCCAGGGTGAACGGGAGTCCGTTCGCGTCCTGCAGCACTCCGGCGAGCCGGGCGGCGGCAGGGTCTGGTTCTGTGGCCGCGGCCTCGATCGTCCACCGCCGAGCCAGCTCGACGGCGCGGTCTGCGAGGGATGCGGATGCCACGGCATCCGGCGGGAGGTCTGCCATGGATTTCAGCCTAGGTCTGGACACCCCGGATTCCGCGCCGCGCCGCCGCTTTCCGCCATCCGCGTCCGCTTCGCATGCGGCCGTTCTCGCCGCCCGGTGCGGCCCCGGAGCGGAGGAGCGCGGCCGGGCGGGGTGCGAACCATGCCGCACCGCCGAACGGCGCGGTCCTAAGCTGTTGCCGTGACCACGACCCCGCCCGACAGCACCTCCGCATCGCGCGGTGAGGCGGAGGTCACCGCCTCGAACGGGGGAGCCCGCGCGAAGGTGCTGGGGTGGGCGCGGCGCAGCATCGACCTCATCCCGACCTCGTGGTTGATCACCGGCGCGGGGGCGGCGCTGTTGGCGACCACCGCCCTGTTCGGCGGCCTCGAGGCCGCCGCGGTCGACCCGATCCCCGATCTCACGATCGGAGAGACGTTCTCCGGCTCCGAATTCGCGATGACCGTGGTGGGCGTCGAACTGCGCGACGAGCGCGGAATGGCGGCGATCTATCCCGACGAGGAAAAGGGGGAGCGCCTGCTCGTCGTGACCGTGGACGTGGTGAACACCTTCTCGCAACCGCGTGCTTCCGGATCACCCGCGAAGGTGTCTCCTCTCCTGGACGGCATCCGCATCGAAGGGCTCGATGCCAAGGGGGTGGTGTCGCGCGCCGACGACGGAAAGCTCGCGCCCACGCTCCAGCCCGACGTTCCGGCCCGTGTGCTGATCACCTGGGCCGTGGGACCGGACGACTTCCGCGACGGCGACGAGGTCTCGCTCACCCTCCCCGACTCCGACCACTACGTCGGGCAGAGCCTGATCCGCGGCGACTACTGGAACGATCCCCGCGTCGGCGCGACGCTGACGACCACGATCGAGGAGGTGAGCGCCGGATGAAGAAGCACGTGCTCGTCTGGCTTCTCACCACGGCGCTGCTCGCGTGCGCGTGGGTCCTCGTCAAGGTCACGCTCCCCGACGACGCTCCGGATGCCCCCTTCCCCGCGGTCGCGCAGATCGGCGAGGAGGCCGTCACACGCAACCTCGTCGCGACCGTGACCGATGTCCATCTCACGAATCGGGTCACCGATGCCGAGGGCTGGTCCGCCGAGGGCACCTGGCTCGTGATCGACCTCGACGCCGCGAGCGGGGTCACGCAGCGGTTGAGCACCCTCAGGCTCGCAGAGCTCACGATCGGCGAGCGCACGTTCAGCGCCACGGATCGTGGAACCACCTTCCTCGCTCAGCGTCTGGTCACCGCGGTTCCCCGCAGCGGCAGTCTGGCGTTCGAGCTCCCCGACGACGTCGTGGTTGACAGGGCCACCCTGCGCCTCGGCGTGCCGGGATCGGGCGGCTTCGAGGTGCTGCGCGACGGCGTGATCGACCTGCCGATCGATCTGGCGACTCTCCCCGTCGAGGCCGAGGTGCTCCTGGTCGAGAACGGGTGGGCGCGATGACGATCCCTCCTCCGCTCTTTCCTCCCGCCCCTCAGGAAGACCCCGCAGCCGCGGCTGTTCCGACGAAGCGCGATTCCTGGTGGCGGCGCAACACCGTCGCCCTGATCGCACTCGCCCTCCTCGTGCCCGCGACGGCGGCCGCCGTGGGTTGGCAGGAGTGGTACCAGTACTTCGGGTTCGGTGCCCGCGCGGTCGCCCCGGTGGTCGTGACGGAAGACGAGACGACGGACCTCGCCGGCGCAGCCTGGGGCCCGATCCGCGGCGGGGAGATCGACGACGTCTCCGGCCTCGACGTACCGGAGAAGACGCGGCTGATCGCGGTCGCGGTGCCCGTGGACCCGGAAGCCGAGGGCGTCGGGTGCGAGGCTCCCGTGCTCGTGGAGCAGTCGACGGGGCGGGAGTGGAGTCCGGTGCGCGCCGAGATCGGACTCGACTGGAGCGCCGACGAGCCCGAGACGTGCCTCAGCGAGCAGGCGAGCCCTTACGAGTTGATCGTGCCGTTCGTGGTTCCTGCCGACGTGGAGGGCCCGTTCTGGGTCGACATCCGGCCCTATCGCGCCGGCAGCTCGTTCGTGAGGTTCGAGTTCGAACCCTGACCGCCGACGGCGTCACGAGGCGGCGCCGAGACCACAGCGGCTGCCACCGCATCGACCGACGAGGGCAGTAGTCCGGCCGCATCCGCGACGGCACGCATCTCCGCTTCCGCCTCCGTGGAGGCCGAGGCGTCCGGCCGCGCCTGCTGGCGACGTCGCAGCCGTCCGAGCGTGGCGTCGTAGGCGCCGCTGATCACGGCGATGCGGAGGGGTTCGATGAGCAGGAGCGGCACGAGGGAGACGAGCGGGGCCGCGACCGCCCAGAACACGTAGTCCTGCGGTCCGATCAGCCGGGTGACACCGAAGCCGAGGACCGATTCGAGCGCCTTCACCGCCACGTAGAGCAGCGCGTAGGAGGCGACCAGCAGGGGACCCGCTCGCCACATCAGCAGCAGGGCGCGACCGATCGGCCGGAAGCGTGCTCCCAGCTCGTCGCCGAGGTCGCGCAGCCGTCGTACCAGGGGGTTGGGGATCGCCTCCGTGTGCTGACGGAACCGCGAGACGAGTTCACTCTCGACGCGCAGCTTCTCGGCGACGATCGCCTGTCCGAAGACGACTCCGGCGATCGTGAGCCAGGCCAGCGGCGCCAGCAGCACGGGGCCCGCCTCGGAGAGGACCCAGCCGATCCCCTCCCACAGCCAGCGCAGGGGAGCCACGGCGTCGAGGATGCCCTCCCGCACCGTCTCGAGGTACGCCATCGCCGCGCGACTGTCGACCCAGGCCTTGATCGCGTCGAAGATGTCGCCGAGCACCATCACCGAGAAGAAGACCCAGACGACCTCGAAGTACACCGCCACCGGCGACAACCAGGCCGCGAGCTTCGGCGACCACTTCGACCACGCCCATCGACCGGCGAACGCGAGCACGATGATCGCGATGGTCCACACGTTGATCGGCAGGTTGAGCACGGTGTCGTCCGAGCTCACGGGCGGCTCGCCGTTCACGCTCGCCGTCCACACGATGCCGTTGCGCACCTCGAGAGCGCGGAGCGAGTAAGCCCGCACGTCCTCGCCGAGCAGCCCCTGCGCCCAGTACACCGCGAAGAACGGCAGGATGCCGGCGAGAAGGGCCGAGAGGAAAGTACGCCGACGCTCCACCGGCGACTCCGGCAGCGGTGCCACCTCCTGCAGGTTGCGCAGACCGTCGCGCAGCACGAGGAACATCGCCACCAGGCTCACCAGCCGGGCGAGGATCGCGATCGGCAGCACCAGGAAGCCCAACGTCGCCGACGAGGCTCCGATGAAGCCGGCGATCTCTGTGACCCCGTAGTGCACCAGGACGCCCGCGAGGTACCACGCCATCAGCGCAGGCCAGTGCCGCCACAGCACTCGCCCGGTCGTCGTCAGGATCGCCAGCACACGCCTAAGCTACCGCGCGCCGGTGCGGACGGAGAGAACGTTCCTCTGCCGCTCAGCCCCTCGGGGTTTTCGAACTCAGCCCCAGACGCTCAGCCCCAGACGCTCAGCCCCAGACGCTCAGCCCCAGACGCTCGGGGCCTTCGCCCGCACGGGAGGAAGCGCCGAGGCCGCTGCCCAGTCGTGCACCCAGGCGTCGATCTCCGGAACACCCTCCGGCTTGCCCACGGCCGCGAAAAGCTCCTCGTTGCTGACGGTCCCTCCGGTGCGTCGCAGCATCCGGGCCCGCACGATCGCCCGTGCGTAGACCTCGCCGTCCACGACTGCGCGGTGCTCCATGAAGAGCGCCCTGTCGTCGTGCCCGATGAAACGCGACTGCACCTCGAACCGCTGCCAGAGCTGCAGCGACTTGCGGAACGTGATCGTCTCGCTGGAGACGACCGCATACCAGCCCCGGACCTTCATCGCATCGAACAGTCCGGTGCGGATGAGCAGGTCCCAGCGCCCGAGGTCGAACAGCGACAGGTAGCGGCCGTTGTTCATGTGGCGCAGGATGTCGATGTCGGTGGGCAGCGTGGTCAGGGTGATGCTGCCGACGGCGGTGGGGTCGAGGGCCTCCCCCCGTCGCACGCGGCGGCGAGCGCCGAGGATCACCATGAGGGTCCGCCAGATCACGTTCACGAGCATCGATCGTAGCCAGGAGTGCACGATCGGCGAACATCGTTGTGCGAAACCTCCATGACCGCGGGAAGGGTGTCATCGAACATCCCCTCGATTTCCCCTTCGCGGACGCCGCGCGTAGAGTCACGACCATGAGCGCCGAAGCCCAGCCTGAAGTCATCGTCCGTCCGGTCCGTGATGTGGATGCGGAAGCCCTCGGTCGCGTGCATGCGCAGTGCTGGCACGAGACCTACGACCACCTGATCAGCAAGGCGGCGCTGGAGAAGGTCTCGCCCCGCCGCATGGCCGAACTGTGGACGCACTGGGCCTCGCAGGGCCCCGAGTTCAAGATGAACGCCGCGCTGGTCGACGGGGAGATCGTGGGCTTCGTCGGCTCCGGCCCCGCCCGCGACAAGGACGCTCCGGCGTTCCGCGAGCTCTACTTCATCTACCTGCTCGACGCCTATCACTCCACCGGCATCGGCCAGAAGCTGTTCGACGCCGCCGTGGAGAAGGACGAGCCGCTGTACCTGTGGGTCGCCGAGGACAACCCTCGCGCGCACCGGTTCTACACCCGCAACGGTTTCCACCTCGACGGCGCATCGCACACCGAGCCGTTCCTGGGCGAGACGCTGACCGAAGTGCGCTTCGTCCGCCCCTGATCCTCCGAGCACGTACAGAGCGGGCGGTCTCCTCCGGGAGGCGGCCCGCTCTGTCGTCACCGCGGGATCAGCGGCGTCAGAGCCGTTCGACGATGGTCACGTTCGCGACCCCGCCGCCCTCGCACACGGCCTGCAGACCGTAGCGTCCGCCCGTGCGTTCGAGCTCGTTGAGCATCGTGGTCATCAGCCTGGTCCCGGTCGCGCCGATGGGGTGACCGAGCGCGATGGCTCCGCCGTTGACGTTCACCCTCTCGTGCGGAGCATCGAGCTCGCGCATCCAGGCGAGCACCACGGGAGCGAAGGCCTCGTTCACCTCGAACAGGTCGATGTCGGAGACTCGCATCCCCGCGCGCTCCAGCGCGAGCCTCGTGGCGGGGATCGGAGCGGTGAGCATGAGGATCGGACTGTCGCCGCGCACCGTCATCTGATGGATGCGGGCACGGGGCGCGAGCCCGTGGTCACGTACGGCCTGCCCGCTGGCGATGAGCACGGCGCTGGACGCATCGCTGATCTGCGACGACACGGCGGCGGTGATCCGTCCACCCTCCCGCAGCGGCGCGAGCCCGGCCATCCGCTCCAGCGTCGTGTCGCGGCGCACACCCTCGTCGTGGTCGAGACCGTTCAGCGGAGCGATCTCACCGATGAAGCGACCCTCGTCCTGCGCCAGGGCTGCACGACGATGGCTCTCCAGGGCGAACCGCTCCATCTCCTCGCGGGAGATGTCCCACTTCTCGGCGATCAGCTCGGCACCGGCGAACTGCGAGATCTCCTGATCGCCGTAGCGGTCGGTCCAGGCGGGCGACTGCGCGTACGGCGTGGTGAAGCCGTAGGACTCCCCCACGGTGGCCGCGGCGGTCAACGGCACCTGCGACATGCTCTGCAGTCCGCCCGCGATCACGAGGTCGCTCGTGCCGCTCATCACGGCCTGCGCCGCGAAGTGCACGGCCTGCTGGCTCGACCCGCACTGCCGGTCGATGGTCACCCCGGGAACGTGCTCGGGGAATCCGGCGGCGAGCAGAGCCGTCCTGGCCACGTTGCCGGATTGGCCGCCGATCGCGTCGATGACGCCCAGGATCACGTCGTCCACCGCACCGGGGTCGATCCCCGTCCGGTCGACGAGCGCCCGAAGGCTGTGGGCGCCGAGGTCCACAGGGTGGACCTCGGCGAGCGATCCGCCGCGCCTGCCGACCGGCGAACGGACCGCGTCGACGATGTATGCCTCAGCCATGATCGCGCCTCTCCTCCAGTCCCTCGGGACTCTCTAGGCCGGGAACACCAACCGGAACCGCTCGCAGACCACCGGCATGTCCGGTTCGTAGCCGCGCGGGTTCTCGGAGTGGGTGCGCCAGTAGCGTTCGTGCACCTCGCGCCAGTGCGTCAGCGTGCGGTCGCCCTCCCCCTCGGCGAAGGCATGGGCCTCGTCGACCTCGTCGAACGGCGTGATGTCGATCGTCGTGGTCTCGATCACAGCCCGCGGGGCGCCGGTCCCGTCCAGGATGATGCTGAGCTCGCCCACAGCGGGGAGAGGGTCGCCGTTCGCTTCGTAATCCCAGAGGGACGACGCGGTGCCGACCTTGATGCCGTCGAGCACGAGTGCCAGCAGCTCGTCGGCGTGCTCGGGCGTCGCCCCGAACCCCCAGGCTTCCGGCCGCGTCTCCGGGAGGTGAGGCAGGGTGGTCCGCACGGTGCGCCAGTACTCTGCGATGACCTCGTCGCTCATCTGCTCACCGACCCGAGACCTTGCCGAACACCTTGGCGATGGGGGCGAGCACGAGCGGACGCGCAGCCGCCCATCCGATTGCGATCACCACGAGCGACAGGATGAACACCCAGAATCCGGTCCACGTCACCGCGTCCTGCGACGCGAACATGTGGTTCAGGTTGCGCAGGAACCCGGTCAACATGACGAGCGCCACGTGCGCGATGATGAACGCCACGAAGTACAGCATGATCGGGAAGTGCAGCGCCCGCGCCCACTCGACCGGGTACGCCTTCGACAGCTTCTCGGCCTTCTTCGGCCACAGCCCCGACATGCGGAAGCCGGTGATCGCGGCGAGCGGCGCCGCGATGAACACGGTGGCGAAGTAGGCGAGCTGCTGCAGGCTGTTGTAGTTGTTCCAGCCGTTCTCGTGCGGCCAATCGAACGAGATGTACTGCAGGGCCGCCGAGAGGGCGTTCGGGAACACCTCCCAGCTGGTCGGGACGATGCGCACCCAGTGCCCCGTGACGAACAGCAGCACGACGAAGATCACGCCGTTGACGAGCCACAGGATGTCGAGCGACTGGTGGAACCACAGGTTGAGGCTGATCTTGCCCTTCGCGTTGTTGCGAGGGGTCCAGAAGACCGTCGGGCGCTTCTCGGTGCGCACCTGCAACCCCGAGCGGATGATCAGCACCATCAGGAACATGTTGAAGAAGTGCTGCCACCCGATCCACGGGGCGAATCCCGGCTCGACGGCGATCCCGGGCTCGTACTCGCCGGGGAAGGCCGCCAGGAAGTCCTGCATGAACGGGAAGCTCAGGAGCGTGCGCACGAACGCGATGGCGGCTCCGGCGAGCACCCCGAGCGCAGCGGCTCCGAACAGCACGCCGATCGCCTGGGTCCACGTCGGGCGCGGGCGGCCGGTCGTCGGGGCCGACGTCTGTGGGAGGTGTCGGGGCGCTCGTCCGTTCCACACGGTCTGCGTCCACGGGAGCGGAGTCGAGACGTCGGCGAGCACGGACGACGATCCGGTCGCAACGGCAGGAGTCGCGGCAGCCGCGACGGGAACGACAGCGGCCGGCACGACGGACTCGGGCGCGACGGGCTCGGGCGCGACGGGCTCGGCTGGGGCGGCAGCAGAGAGGGGAACAGTGTCGGCGGGCGGCCACGGGTCTCCGCCGGCGACACGAGGCAAGCCGCGTCGGACACCGGTGCCGTCGGCCGTGGCCACCGCGACGGGGGCGGAGGTCTCTGCCGCAGAGATGTCCGCTGTGGCGGTCGACGCCGCGGGCGCTGGCACGGATGCTGACGCAGCCGGCACGGGGTCAGACACCGCCGACCCCGGAGAGGGAGCGGGTACTGCCGCAGCGGGTTCGGGCACCTCGGCGGGAGAAGTGGGAGCGGTCGGCGACGTCGACGGCGGCCAAGGCTCCCCGCCCGGCACACGCGGCAGACCGCGACGGATCCGCGCTGCCCCACCGGCCGTTGCCGGAGCGGCCGCTGCAACAACAGCCGTCACGGTCGCCGGCGATGCCGGGCCGGCGGGGCCGGTGGGCTCGAGGGGCACCCCGACAGGCACCTCGACGTCCGAAGACACCGCGACTTCCGAACCTGTCGCAGGCTCGTCGGGCGCCGCGCTCGTCACCGCGTCCGCCGCCCGATCATCCACCGTGGCATCCTCCGCCACCGCATCAGCGGGAGGCCAGGGGTCTCCTCCAGGCACGCGCGGCAGACCGCGTCGCAGCATCCGCGTCGCCATGGCTACTTCTTCCGTGCCTCGAGCGCCGCGATCACCTGCGGTACCACGGTGAACACATCGCCGACGATGCCGAAGTCCGCGACGTCGAAGATCGGCGCGTCCGCGTCCTTGTTGATGGCGATGATGTTCTTCGATGTCTGCATGCCCGCGCGGTGCTGGATCGCTCCGGATATGCCGAGTGCGACATACAGCTGCGGCGACACCGAGACCCCGGTCTGTCCGACCTGATGGGACTGCGGGATGTAGCCCGCGTCGACGGCGGCGCGCGAGGCACCGACGGCCGCGCCGAGCGCATCGGCGAGCTCTTCGACGAGCACGAACTTCTCCTTCGACGCGAGACCTCGGCCACCGGAGACCACCTTCGTGGCTCCCCGCAGCTCGGGACGGGAGGAAGCGACCTCCACCGCCTCGACCGGGCCCGCCGTGGCCGTGACGGCCCCGGACGGAGTGACATCGAGCACCTCGACCGAGTGCGATGCGACGGCTTCGGCGCGCGCGTCGACAGCTCCCTGACGCACCGTGATCACCGGAGTCCCGAACGTGGGAGCCGAATCGACCAGGTACGCCCCGCCGTAGACCGAGTGGTGGGCCACGACGCCTTCGTCATCGCGCGAGACCCCGACGGCATCGACCGACAGCGCACTCTTCGTGCGCACCGCGAAGCGCCCGGCGACGTCGCGGCCGGAGATCGAGTTCGAGATGAGGACGGCATCGGGTCGCACCTGGGCTGCGGCTGCCTGCAGTGCGTCGACGATCGGCACCGTGAGCGCAGCCTGGTCCCCGTCGGCGGTCAGCACCACGGATGCCCCCGCCGCCGCTGCCTGATCCACGGCCGCAGGACCGCCGCCGACGATCAGGGCCACCGGCGAACCGATCGTGGAGGCGGCGCCGATGAGGGCGGCCGTGCTGGTCGCGACGTAACCGGAGGGGTCGATGTCGACGAGGACGAGGATCGGGTTCTCGGAAGAGGTCATCTCACACCAGCCTGTTCTGCACGAGGTAGTCGACGAGCTTGTCGGCGGCGTCGCCCTCGTCGATGATCTTCACTCCGGCCGCGCGCGGGGGCTTCTCCGCCACCGAGGTCATGATGGTGCGCGGGGCGACGGACGGATCGGCCGAGACGTCGAGGTCGGCGAGGGAGAGCACCTCGAGCGGCTTCTTCTTCGCCGCCATGATGCCCTTGAAGTTCGGGAAGCGTGCGTCGGGGAGCGCCTCGGTGATGGAGATCACGGCGGGCAGCGGCGCCGAGACCGGCTGGCTCCCGGCGTCGGCGCCTCGCACTCCGGAGATGCCGTCGGGGGCGATCTCGACCGAGGTGAGAGCGGTGGCCTGGGCGAATCCGAGGTGCTCGGCGAGCATCGCGGGGATCACTCCACCGGAGCCGTCGGTCGACAGGTTGCCGGTGATGACGAGGTCGGGAGCGCCGCGGCGGATGGCCGCGGCCAGCACCTCGGCGGTGAGTCCGAGATCGGCGCCGGTGAGCTGCTCATCGGCGATGTGCACGGCGGATCCGGCACCGATCGCGAGAGCCCTGCGCACGGACGCGGTCGAGCTCTCCGGAGCCATCGAGACCGCGACCACCTCGGTGCCGTCGTTCTTGTCGGCGTAGCTGAGCGCGACCTCGAGGGCCCGCTCAGTGATCTCGTCGAGCACGACGTCGCCCGCCGCGCGATCGGCGAGTCCGGTCTCGAGATTCAGCTTGCGATCGCCATAGGTGTCCGGCACCTCTTTGACCAGGACGAAGATCTTCATCGATTGCTCCTCACGACTCCTGCAATTCTAGACCGCGATACTGAGTACCAACCCACTTGCGACTGAGACTCAGTGCTGACCGGGGCTGAGATGTGCCGAGATCGAGTGCGTCGCGCGCCGTCGCCGCGCCCCGCACTCCCGCCACTACCGTAGAGAGATGGCCAGACCCCGTCCGCTCCCCATCGATCCGCTCGCCGAGGCGAAGCGGCAGTGGCTCGCGCACGGATGGACGGAGGCCGCCGACGGCATGGCCCTGGTCACCTCGGTCATGCGGGCCCAGCAGCTGCTGCTCGCACGCGTCGACGCGGCGCTCAAGCCGTTCGCCCTGAGCTTCGCCCGCTACGAGGTGCTGCGACTGCTCGCGTTCAGCCGCGCGGGCAGCCTTCCGCTGTCCAGCGTGGTCGCCCGCCTCCAGGTGCACCCGACCACGGTCACGAGCACGGCCGAGCGTCTGGTCCGCGATGGTCTGATCGCGCGTGAGCCGCACCCGCACGACGGACGCGCCGCACTCCTCGTGCTGACCGAATCCGGTCGGGAACTCGTGGAGCGCGCCACCCGGGCTCTCAACGCCGACGTCTTCGCCGAGCCCGGCCTGAGCCGCGACGACGCGGCGGAGCTCGTGGCGATCGTGGCCCGGCTGCGCAAGGACGCCGGTGACTTCGCCGACCCGCGTCCGCAGCCCGAAGCGCTCTGACATGCCGCGGTTCGCGCTCGAGACGGTCATCGGCGCGACGCCCGCCGAGGTGTTCGCCGCCTCGCTCGACCCCGAACTGCACGTGAAGAGCATGGCCCGATTCGGCGAGACGATGGTCGAGGCGCCGGCGGGCGGCGTCTTCACCGAGGGGACGACGGCGACCTGGCGAGCACGCCACTTCGGCATCCCGTTCCGACTGCGCTCGCTGGTGTTCGACGTCGATCCGCCGCACGGGTTCTCGGATCGGCAGATCGCCGGGCCGTTCGCCGCGTTTTTGCACGAGCACCGCTTCGAGGAGCATCCGGACGGCACGCTCATGCGCGACACCGTGACGTTCCGCTCACCGTTCGGTCCGCTCGGTCGGCTGGTCGACGCGTTGGTCCTCGGCAGGTACATGCGCCGCCTGATCTCCGAGCGCAACGCGATTCTCGCCGCCGAGTTCGGGGAGCCCGGGCGTACTCTTTCGGCATGAGCGAACTGCGCATGCACACCGTCCTCACCGGCCGCGGCCCCGCGGCGGCCATCCTGCTCACCGACGATCAGGTCGCGTCCCTGGGTGCGGGCAAGGCGTTCCCCGTGGCCGTGACGATCGGTGGGCGCACCGCGCGTTTGCGCTTGGCACGCATGGGCAGCGAGAACATGATCGGCTTCAGCAAGGCCGTCCGCGCCGACCTCGGGCTCGACATCGGCCAGGAGATCGACGCCGTGATCAGAGTGGATGCGGCCGAGCGCACGGTCGACGTTCCGCCCGAGCTCGCCGCCGCGTTGGACGCTGACCCCGCACTGCGCTCCGCCTTCGACGCCCTGTCGTACTCGGTGCGCAAGGAGCACGCGCGAAGTGTGGCCGAGGCGAAGCAGGAAGCGACGCGCGAACGCCGGATCACGAAGATCGTCGACGCACTCCGCAGCTGACGGCGTGACGAACTCCGCAGAAGTACTCATCGGGCACCACGCAGAGCGTCGCTTCCGGCATGGCGCCCTCAGTTCTGCGGAGTCGTCCACGAGCGGTCAGCGGTTCTGGAAGTCCGGTGACCGCTTCTCCCGGAAGGCCGACATGCCCTCCTTCTGATCCGCGGTGTCGAACAGCGCGGCGAACGCCTGCTTCTCGTGCGCGAGCCCTTCGGCGAGGGTCGTCTCCATCGCCGCGTCCAGCGCGGCCTTGGCGGCGAACACGGACGGGAGCGACTTCGAGGCGATGGTGTCGGCGAGTTTCGTCGCCTCGGTCAGGAGCTCCGCGGTCGGCACGACACGGGACACGAGGCCGGAGCGCTCGGCCTCCTCCGCCCCCATGAACCGGCCGGAGAGCACGAGCTCGGCTGCTTTGTAGTAGCCGACTGCACGGATCAGACGTTGCGTGCCACCCATGCCGGGGATCACGCCGAGGTTGATCTCGGGCTGCCCGAACTTGGCGTTGTCGGCCGCGAGGATGATGTCGCACATCATGGCCAGCTCGCACCCGCCGCCCAGCGCGAACCCGGAGACGGCCGCGATCACGGGGGTGCGCACCGCGGCGAACTCATGCCACACACCGAAGTGATCGGTCTCGAGCATCTGCGCCGCCGACATGCCCTCCATCTCCTTGATGTCGGCACCCGCGGCGAACGCCTTCTCCGACCCGGTGACCACGATCGCGCCGACGCCCTCGTCCGCATCGAAAGCGAGCGCGGCGGCGGTCACCTCCTCGGCGATTCTGCTGTTCAACGCATTCAGCGCTTCCGGCCGGTTCAGGGTGATCCACCCCACCCGTCCGCGCTGCTCGACCAGGATCGTCTCGTACTCGGTCATGTCGCCCTCTCCGTCGTGGTTGCGTTCCACCTTCACCCCTGCGTTCGAATCGCGCAAATGGTGGCTCTCAGGTGCCCGATGGAACCATTCGCGCGATTCGAACGGCCGTCATCACACGCGGTCGTCGCGGATGTCGGTGATGATGCCGGAGAAGTCGCGGCTCGCCCCGTCTCCGGCAGCGAACGCGGCGTAGATCTCCTGGGCGAGTCGGCCCATCCGCGCATCCGTCGACGTCTGCTCGATCGCCTGCAGCGCGAGACCGAGGTCCTTCGCCATCAATGCACCGGCGAATCCGGGCTGGTAATCGCGGTTCGCCGGGCTCGTGGGCACCGGTCCGGGCACGGGGCAGTTCGTCGTGATCGACCAGCACTGCCCTGACGCCTGAGACACGACGTCGAAGAGCGCCTGGTGCTCGAGCCCGAGGCGCTCCCCCAGCACGAATGCCTCCGCGACGGCGATCTGCGAGACCGCGAGCACCATGTTGTTGCAGACCTTGGCCGCCTGTCCGAGCCCAGATCCGCCGCAGTGCACGATGCGCTTTCCCATCACCTCGAGGAGCGGGAGTGCCGCGGCGAAGTCCTCGTCCGACCCGCCCACCATGAACGCGAGAGTGCCGTTCTCCGCGCCGACCACTCCCCCGGACACCGGGGCATCGACGTTGCGGTGTCCGGCGGCGAGAGCGAGCGCGTGCGCGGCACGGGCCTCGTCGACCGCGATGGTGGACGACTCGATGAACAGCGTGCCGGGTCGCGCAGCCGCGAGCAGCTCGGTGCGATACGCCTCGATCACGTGCTTCCCGGCGGGGAACATCGTGATGACGACATCCGCCTCCGCCACGGCCTCCGCCCCGCTCGCCGCCACCGCGATGCCGGCCGCCCGCGCTGCCTCGATCGCCGCCGGAACCAGGTCGAAGCCGTGCACCTCATGACCGGCGGCGACGAGGTTCTTCGCCATCGGCAGTCCCATGTGCCCGAGTCCGAGGAAGGCCACGGCCGGTTTCGACGACGACCCGGTCATGATGCGCTCCGCATCTGATCTCCGCCACGCTGCACGGACGCCGAGCCCGCCGGTCGCAGCATCTCGCGTCCGACGATCAGACGCATGATCTCGTTCGTGCCTTCCAGGATCTGGTGCACCCGCAGGTCGCGGACCACCTTCTCGATCCCGTAGTCCTGCAGGTAGCCGTAGCCGCCGTGCAGCTGCAGGGCGCGATTGGCGACGTCGAATCCGGCATCGGTCGCGAACCGCTTGGCCATGGCGCAACGCATCGTCGCGTCCGGCGCGTGCTCGTCGACCGCCTGCGCGCCATCGCGCACCATCAGCCGGGCAGCGTGCAGGTCGGTGCGCATGTCGGCGATCGCGAACAGGATCGACTGCTTCTCGGCGAGCGGTTCGCCGAACGCCATCCGCTCGTGGACGTACTGCACAGCCTTGTCGAGCGCCCATTGCGCCCCGCCCAGCGAGCACGCGGCGATGTTGAGCCGACCGCCGTTGAGCGCGGACATCGCGATCGCGAACCCGCGTCCCTCGTCGCCGAGCATGGCGGATGCCGGGACTCGGACGCCGTCGAGGATCACCTGTCGGGTGGGCTGCGCATGCCACCCCATCTTCTTCTCCGGTGCGCCGAAGCTGAGGGATTCGGAGTCTCCCGGCACGAGGAACGCGCTGATACCGCGTGCTCCCGGTTCTCCCGTGCGCGCCATCACGACGTAGACGGCGGCCTCGCCCGCACCGGAGATGAACTGCTTCACTCCCGTGAGCACGTAATCGTCGCCGTCGCGGACCGCACTCGTCGCGACGTTGGCCGCATCAGACCCCACCCCCGGCTCTGTGAGGCAGTAGCCGCCGAACTCCGACATCGCGGTGAGCTGCGGCAACCACGTCGCGCGCTGGCTGTCATCACCGTAGGTATCGATCATCCACACGACCATGTTGTGGATGGAGATGTACGCCGCGACCGCCGGGTCACCCTTCGCGAGCTCCTCGAAGATCGCGACGGTGTCGAGCCGACTGAGTCCACTGCCCCCGAACTCCTCGTCGACGTAGATACCGCCGAGCCCGAGCTCTCCTGCACGGTTCAGCGATTCCCGGGGGAACAGGTGTTTCTCGTCGCGTTCCGCGGCGTAGGGGGCGAGCTCGGTCTCGGCGAACTCGCGGACGGCGCCGATGATCGCCTCGCGCTCCTCGGCGGTGGTGGTGACGGTGGTCATGGTCATCGCTTTTCCTTAGAAGTTGGGCCCCTGAGCTTGTCGAAGGGTCAGTGCATCGTGGGGATGACGAAGCTGGCGCCGTCGCGGATGCCCGCAGCGGGCCAGCGACTCGTCACCGTCTTGGTCTTCGTGTAGAAGCGGAAGGCGTCAGTGCCGTGCTGGTTGAGGTCGCCGAAGCCGCTGCGCTTCCACCCGCCGAACGTGTAATAGGCGATCGGCACGGGGATCGGCACGTTCACCCCGACCATCCCGACCTCGACGCGGGCGGCGAAGTCACGAGCCGCGTCGCCGTCGCGCGTGAAGATGGCGACCCCGTTGCCGTACTCGTGCTCCGAGGCCATGCGCAGCGCCTCCTCGTAGTCGGCGGCGCGGGCGATCACGAGCACAGGGCCGAAGATCTCCTCGCGGTAGATCGCCATGTCGGTGGTGACGTGGTCGAACAGGGTCGGTCCGAGATAGAACCCCTCTTCGTGCCCTTCGACCGTGAAGCCGCGACCGTCGGCGAGCAGCGTCGCACCTTCGTCGATCCCCTGCTGGATGTAGCCTTCCACCCGTTCGACGGCCGCCCGCGTGACCAGAGGTCCGTAGTCGACGTCCGCGGCGAGGGAAGGGCCCACCCGCAGCTGGGCGACACGTTCGGTGAGCTTCGCGGCGAGGGCGTCTGCGGTCTCCTGCCCCACCGGCACGGCGACCGAGATGGCCATGCAGCGTTCGCCCGCCGAGCCGTAGCCGGAGCCGATCAGCGCGTCGACGGCCTGGTCGAGGTCGGCATCCGGCATCACGATCATGTGATTCTTGGCACCGCCGAAGCACTGCGCGCGCTTGCCGTGGGCTGCGGCCGTCGCGTAGATGTACTCCGCGATGGGCGTGGACCCGACGAAGCCGACCGCGCGGATGCGGTCGTCGGTGAGCAGCGTGTCGACCGCCTCCTTGTCGCCGTGCACCACGTTGAGGACGCCGGCGGGCAGGCCCGCCTCAAGGAAGAGTTCGGCGATGCGCACCGGCACGGAAGGGTCACGCTCGCTGGGCTTGAGCACGACCGCATTGCCGGCGGCGAGCGCGGGGCCGGCCTTCCACAGCGGGATCATGGCGGGGAAGTTGAAGGGCGTGATCGCGGCGACGACCCCGAGCGGCTGCCGCATCGAGTACACGTCGATGCCGGCTCCGGCGCCGGTGGAGTACTCGCCCTTGAGGAGGTGCGGAGCACCGGCGGAGAACTCGATGACTTCGAGCCCCCGCTGGATGTCGCCCTTCGCGTCGTCGACCGTCTTGCCGTGCTCGCTCGCGAGGAGTTCGGCCAGAGACGTCATCTCGCGCTGCACCAGGTCGAGGAAGCGTAGCAGCACGCGGGCGCGCTTCTGCGGGTTGGTCGCTGCCCACGCCACCTGCGCCTCTTCGGCGCTCGCGATCACGCGGCGCACCTCGTCGGCCGATGCGAGCGGAACCCTGGCCTGCACAGCGCCCGTGCTCGGATCGAACACGTCGGCGAACCGACCCGAATCGGGAGTGAGAAGCGATCCGCCCACGAAGTGCGGGATAGTACGAGTCATTGTGTGACATCCCTCCGTGCCGTCGTTGGCACATTGGGGAGTTTACTCGGAGGACCGGACATTTACTAGGACATCCTTGTATCTTCCGGATCGACCTCGCTCTCGGCAGTGTTGGGTGTTCGCATCGCGTTCACCGTCCGGCCATCTCGCCCGGGTAGAACTGCAGATGCGCGGACAGAGACTCAGACCGGATCGGGTGTCACGTCCACCGCGCGCACGGTGAGCGTTCTCGCTCCCGTCGCGGCTCCCACGCCGCGTGACCCCCGCCGAATCGGGTCGGCGGGGGTCTCTCTGTGCACGGGCGGATCCGGTCGGGAACCTCCCGCAACCGAATTAGAATCGACCAAGCGCCGTCACCCTGGCGCATCCGCTCCGGCGCCCCGACCCCTGGCGCCCGTTCCCGAGGACCGCACCATGTCCGAACCCCTCACCGTGTCCATCCGCCGCGAAGTCGACCCCGAGCGCATCGTCGAGGCGACCGCCTGGGTGCAGACGGGGGTGAACCTCGCGACGAAGTATCCGGGCTTCCTCGGCTCAGGCTGGGTGCGCGCCGGCGAAGACTCGCAGGTCTGGCACATGCTCTACCGCTTCGCGAGCGAGGATTCGCTCACCGCGTGGGAGCAGTCGGCCGAGCGGGCATGGTGGCTGTCGATGGGCGAAGGTTTCGTGCGCAGCGAGCGCTCCAAGCGCCGCACCGGGATCGAGGGCTGGTTCGACGAGCCGACCACCGGGACGATCACGCTTCCGTCCTCCGACGGCACCACCGAGACGGTCACGGTCGCACCCGCCCCGCCGCGCTGGAAGCAGGCGACCTCGATCTGGCTGGGCTTCTTCCCCGTCAACCTCGCCTTCACCTACGCGATGAGCCCGGTTCCGGGATGGAACGAACTGCCGATCTGGTTGCGGGTGCTCGTCACCACGCTCGTGCTCACGCCGATCATGGCGTACTGGGTTCTCCCGTTCGTCACCCGGTCGCTGCGGAGCTGGCTCGCGCGCTGAGCGCCGCCCCGGACACGCCTCTCACCTCTCGCCGGACGACGCGCCCTTCCTCTCGGCCTCCTTCTCTCCTGAGCCCACCAGCGAGAGCGGATCCGCGATGTCCTCCAGTGACTTGCCCGCGGCGCTCACGCCGAAGACGCCGCAGACGATGCCGCCGAACATCATGATCGACGCGCCGAGCACATAGCCCCAGAAGAGCGGACCGCGGTCGCCGCTCTCGGCGCTCTGCCCGATCAAGGCACCGTAGAGCACCGGAGCGATCGCGCCGACCAGCTGACCGATCGAGAAGATGTACGAGATGACCTGGCTGCGCAGCTCCAGCGGGAAGATCTCGCTGACCGTCAGGTAGGCGGCGGATGCTCCGGCCGACGCGAAGAAGAACGAAGCGCACCAGAACGCCGTGTGCGTCGCGGCGTTCAGCACCCCGGCGTTGAACAGGAAGGCGCTGACCAGCAGGATCAGGCCGGCGAGCATGTAGGTGCCGAACAGCATGCGACGGCGACCCCAGGTGTCGAAGAAGTGCCCGAGGATGAGCGCCCCGGCAAGGTTCCCGACGGCGAACACGATGAAGTACTGCGACGCCGAAGCGGGCGGGGTGTCGTAGAAGTTCTCCAGCACCAGCGCGTACGTGAAGAAGATGGCGTTGTAGAGGAAGGACTGCGTCACCATCATCGTGATGCCCACCAGCGTGCGCCGCGGGTACTTCTTGAACAGCACCTTCGCGATCACGAGGAACGGCACGCGGCCGTA
This sequence comes from Microbacterium sp. Ag1, assembly GCF_001005635.1. Taxonomy (NCBI): domain Bacteria; kingdom Bacillati; phylum Actinomycetota; class Actinomycetes; order Micrococcales; family Microbacteriaceae; genus Microbacterium; species Microbacterium sp. Ag1. Next base: position 116,176 of record NZ_LBCR01000027.1, on the reverse strand, counting down.
CTCCTTGACCGTGATGGCCTTGCTCTCGTCGACGGGTGGGATCGTCTTGCCCTCCTTGCGGATGCGCTCCTCGATCTCGTCGACATTGCGCTCCGCTGCCTCTTCGCGTCCGTGCGTCATCTGCCAGCGCGGGCTCTCCGGGATGTGCCGGCGCATGTAGATGAGCAGCAGTCCGAGGAGGGGTCCGAGGAAGAAGCTGAGCCGCCACCCGATGTCCTCGGGAAGGATGTCGGTGTTCAGGAAGAACACGTTGGCCACGGCACCGAGCGCCGCACCACCCCAGTAGGTGCCGTTGATCGCGATGTCGACACGTCCGCGGTAGCGCGCCGGGATGATCTCGTCGATCGCCGAGTTGATGGCCGCGTACTCGCCGCCGATACCGGCGCCGGCCACGAAGCGCCAGATGTAGAAGAACCACGGCGCGAAGGCGAGCCCTGCGACCGCGGAGCCCACGAGGTACACGGCAAGGGAGACGAGGAAGAGCTTCTTGCGTCCCAGGCGATCGGTGAGGCGTCCGAAGAAGAGGGCACCGAAGACCTGACCGAGCAGGTAGCACGTGCCGGCGAGCCCCACCTCGGCCGGCCCCATGCCGAGGGTCGCGGCGTATCCGTTCGCGGCGACGATCTGCACCTCGAGGCCGTCGAGGATCCACGAGAACCCGAGCCCGACGACGATCAACCAGTGGAATCGCGACCACGGCAGCCGGTCCATACGTGCGGGGACGAGTGACCTGACCTCCTTGACGGCGGCGTCGGATGCGGACATGGACCCTCCTTCGTACGGGACGTGCTTCCGTCCCCGGGGTCTGTCCTACTCCCGTCGCCGACTTCGCCGCAGCCACCTTGACCCGGGAGCCTCCGGGGCGCTACAGCGTTGGAATCGCGCGAAGGTTCCATCCCGGGTGGAGATGGAGCCATTCGCGCGATTCGAAGGGCGGGTCAGCCGACGTGGCGCTCGTCAGGGCCGTCGTAGAAGGAGAGGGGGCGGATGAGCGCGTTCGATCCGGCCTGCTCGATCACGTGGGCCGTCCACCCGGTCACGCGTGCCGCGACGAACAGCGGCGTGAAGGTGAGGGTGTCGAAGCCGATCAGGTTGTACGCGGGACCAGAGGGGTAGTCGAGGTTCGGGTAGATGCCCTTGCGGGCGACGAACTCCGACTCGAGCGCGTCGTACAGAGCCGCGACCTCCGGGCGGTCGTAGTGCTCCACCAGGGTGTCGAGCGCGGCCTTCATGGTCGGCACGCGGGAGTCGCCCCTCTTGTAGACGCGGTGCCCGAAGCCCATGATCTTGCGCTTCTCCGCGAGGGCCTTGTCGAGCCAGGACTCCACCGCGTCCGCCGACCCGATCTCGTCGAAGATGTGCAGCACGGCCTCGTTGGCCCCTCCGTGCAGCGGACCCTTGAGTGCACCGATGGCACCGACGACGGCCGAGTAGATGTCACTCAGCGTCGAGGTGATCACCCGCGCGGTGAAGGTCGAAGCGTTGAAGGAGTGCTCGGCGTAGAGGATCATCGACCGGTTGAAGGCGTCGACCACGACGTCGTCCGCCTCCTCCCCGAAGGTCATCCAGAGGAAGTTCGCCGAGTAGTCGAGGTCGTCGCGCGGGGCGATGAGCTCCTGACCGCGACGGCGACGCTGACCGTACGCGACGATGGCCGGCAGCGCGGCGAACAGCCGGATGCTGCGCTCGAGGTTCTGCTCTGGGCTTCCACCCGCGTCGAGCACCGAGCCGCCGGCACCGGGGTCAGAGGCGCCGATCAGGCTGACCGCGGTGCGCACCTCGTCCATCGGATGCGCCTCGAGCGGGACCAGGTCGATCGCCGCCTTCACGTTGTCGGCGAGCGCGCGGTGCTTCCGCTCCTCCAGCCGGAACGCGGCGAGTTCTTCGGGGGTCGGCAGCTCGCCGTTCCACAGCAGATACGCCACCGCTTCGAAGGGCTGGGTGTCCGCCAGCTCCTGCACCGGGTAGCCGCGGTACAGCAGGCTGTTCGTCTCGGGGTTGACCTTCGAGATCGCGGTCGTGTCGACGACGACGCCCGCAAGCCCCTTCTTGATGTCCGGCTCGGTCATGGTCACTCCTTCGTGTACTTCGACTCGTCGCTGCGCTCCTCGCTCAGCAACCGCGTCGTGTGTCCGCTTCGCTGCGCTCAGCGACCGGTGTTGTCGACTGTGAAGTTGAAGACGCCCGAGTCGAAGTGGTTGTACGACTCGTAGTCGATCAGATCGTAGAGATCGGCGCGGTGCTGCATCTCGCCGAGCTTCGAGGTCAGGTGCCCCTCGTCGTTCAGAGTATCCAGTGCGCGGCCGGCGGCCCCCATCGAGATGCGCAACAGCGACACCGGCCAGATGACCAGGTTCACTCCGGCGTCGCGGAGGCTGTCGACGGAGAACAGCTCGCTCTTGCCGAACTCGGTCATGTTCGCCAGGATCGGCACGTCGAGCGCCTCGGCCATCGCCTCGAACTCGCCCAGGGTGCGCATCGCCTCGGGGAACACGGCGTCGGCGCCGGCATCCACCAGCGCCTTCGCGCGGTCGATCGCGGCGTCCAACCCCTCGACGGCCCGGATGTCGGTGCGCGCCATGATGAGGAAGTTCTCGTCGCGGCGGGCGTCGGCCGCGGCACGGATCCGCTTGATCGCGGTGTTCTCGTCGACCACGGCCTTGCCGTCGAGGTGACCGCAGCGCTTCGGGTTGATCTGGTCCTCGATGTGGGTGCCGGCGAGACCCGCGTCTTCGAGCTCCTGGATCGTGCGGGCGACGTTCATCGGTTCCCCGAAGCCGGTGTCGGCGTCGACGATCGCGGGGAGGTCGGTCATGCGGGCGATCTGCTTGGCGCGGCCGGCGACCTCGGTGAGCGTGGTGAGGCCGATGTCGGGGAGCCCCAGGTCGGCGGAGAGCACGGCGCCGGAGATGTAGACGCCGTCGAAGCCCTTCTGCTCGATCAGTCGGGCGCTCAGCGGATTGAACGCGCCGGGGAGGCGCAGCAGCTCCCCGGAGGCCAGTCGCTCCCGGAAGAGGCGCCTCTTCTCGGCAGGTGTGACGGTGGAGTACAGCATCAGAACAGACCCTTGGGGGCGTCGGCGGCTTCGAGCAGTCCGGGCTTCGCGACGATCGACAATTCGCCGACCTCGGCGGCGGTCAGTTCGGGCAGGCGCTGCACGAGGGCGAGGAAACGCTCGATCTCGGCGGGCTCGAGCACGGGCTCCGCCAGCAGACGGAACTTCGCGATGTAGTTCTCGCGGGCGAACGGGCGCGCTCCGAGGGGGTGCGCATCGGCCACGGCGATCTCGTCCACCACGACCTCACCGTCGGTGAGACGGATCTCGACGCGACCGCCGAACGCCTTCTCGGCCGGGTCCTCGGAGTGGTAGCGGCGCGTCCACTCGGCATCCTCGGCCGTGGTGATCTTGTGCCACAGCGCGACCGTGTCGGCGCGACCAGCGCGCTCGGGGGCATAGGAGTCGACGTGGTGCCAGCCGCCGTCCTGCAGGGCCACCGCGAAGATGTACGGCACCGAGTGGTCGAGGGTCTCGCGCGACGCGGTGGGGTCGTACTTCTGCGGGTCGTTCGCGCCCGAGCCGATCACGTTGTGCGTGTGGTGGCTGGTGTGGATGACGATGGACTCGATGTTCGCAGGGTCGCGCAGCGCGGGGTTCTGCAGGCCGAGCTTGCGGGCGAGGTCGATCAGCGCCTGGGCCTGGTACTCGGCGGAGTGCTCCTTCGTGTACGAGTCCAGGATCGCGCGCTTGGGCTCGCCGGCGGCGGGCAGCGGCACGTCGTACGAGGCGTCCTTGCCGTCGAGCATCCACGCGATCACGCCGTCTTCGCCTTCGTAGATCGGCGCGGGGCTGGTCTGACCGCGCATCGCCCGGTCGACCGCCTCGACGGCCATCTTCCCGGCGAACGCCGGGGCGTGCGCCTTCCAGGTGGAGATCTCACCCTTGCGGCTCTGGCGGGTGGCGGTCGTGGTGTGCAGCGCCTGGCCGACCGCCTGGTAGATCGTCTCGACGTCGAGACCGAGGAGAGTGCCGATACCGGCGGCCGCGGACGGGCCGAGGTGGGCGACGTGGTCGATCTTGTGCTTGTGCAGGCAGATCGCGCGCACCAGGTCCATCTGGATCTCGTAGCCGGTGGCGATGCCGCGCACGAGAGCCTGGCCGTCCTTGCCGGTGTGCTGAGCGACCGCGAGGATCGGCGGGATGTTGTCGCCGGGGTGCGAGTACTCGGCTGCGAGGAACGTGTCGTGGTAGTCGAGTTCACGCACGGCGACGCCGTTCGCCCAGGCCGCCCACTCGGGGCTGGTGCGGTGGTCGAGCTCGGCGCCGAAGAGGTTCGCGCCGACGCCGCCGGTCGAGACGGGGTGGCTGAACGCCTGCGCACGAGCCGCGTTGATCGGCGCACGGGTGAGGGAAGCGGCGGCCACCGACGCGTTGTCGATGATGCGGTTGATGATCATGTCGACGACGGGCTGCTCGACCTCGACCCGGTCGGCGGCGACCTCGGCGATCTTCCAGGCGAGCTGGTCTTCCCTGGCGAGGTTCTCGTCGCTGCGGTGCACACGGACGTGGTGGCTGACGGTCATTTCTTATCCTTCACTGTTACGGGAATCGAGGGAGTCGAGGATGCCGGCGAGCGCGTTGTGCAGGTGCACGTGCGTGGCATGGGCGGCGAGGTCGCCGTCGCGGGCGGCGAGGGCTTCCGCGATGGTGCGGTGCTCGGCGGCGGAGGCGGCGAGTCGGGCGGGCTTGTCCCTGGCCATCCGCCGCACTCTCACGAGGTGGGTGCGCACGGTGCGCAGCGCGGAGGCGATGTAGTCGTTGGCGACGGCCGCGTCGAGGGCCGCGTCGAAGCGGGCGATGAGCGCGTAATAGGCGTCTCGACCCTCGACGGCGTCGAGGTCGACATGCGCGAACTCGTCGGCGAGGGCTGCGAAGAGCTGCGCGTCGCCCCGGGCGGCGCCGAGGCGTGCCGAGGATTCCTCGAGCGCCCGACGGATCTCGAAGAGGGAGCGGATGTCGTCGGCGTCGAGGTCTGCCACGACGGTGACGCGCGGAGACTGCTGCACCACGAGCCCGTCGGCGATCAGGCGACGGAGTGCCTCGCGCATCGGTGTACGGCTCACTCCCAGGCGCTCGGCCTGCTCGACCTCGCCGAGCACGAAGCCGGCCGGCAGGGCACCGGACTGGATGCCGTCGAGCAGCGCCGCATACGCGCGGTCACCCGCGGAGGTGCGTTCGGCGACGAGACTCATCCCCTCAGTGTATACATAAACCCGCCCTGCGTGCCTCCTGTCACCCCCTACGCCGACTGTACGTATACAAAACTCCGCTCTGGTCGCGAGGGGCGGGCTCGCCGAGCTTCACCACGACCACGCCGATCAACACCAGCACACCGCCGAAGGCCTGCAGCAGGTCGGGGAGCTGGCCGAGCAGCAGCCAGCCGAACAGCAGCGCGGCCACGACCTCCGCGAGTGCGACAAAGGAAGCGAGCCGCGACCCCAGCATGCGCGTCGAGGCGATGCCCAGCAGATAGGCGAGAGCGGTCGCCACCACCCCCATCGCGAGCACCGGGACGAACCAGGGAACACTGCCGAACCGGTAGGAGATGTCGTCGGTCGTCCATGCGATCGGCAGCACGCCGATCGCGCCGGCCGCAGTCAGCCCCAGCGCCCCGAGCAGGAGCCCGCTGCCGGCCAGGGCGAGGGGCGGCAATCCCGTGTCGGCCTTGGCGGACAGCACGAAGTAGGCGGCAGCGCCCACCATGGCGCCGAGGGCCCACAGGATTCCGGGCACGTTGACGTCGGCACCCGTGAGGACGTCGAGCATGAGCACGAGCCCGACGAAAGCGATCGCCGCACCGAGCAGGCTCTTGCGGCTCGGCCGCTCCCCTCTCCGCAGCCAGAGCCACAGCAGTACCGCGACCGGGGCGGTGTACTCGATGAGCAGCGCCAGCCCGACGTCCATGACCGCGACCGCCTGGAAGTAGAAGAGCTGGGTCGCGGCGACCGCGAGCAGCCCGTAGGCGAGGATCATGCCCGCATTGCGCCGCAGCAGCGTCCACCGTCCTCGCAGCGACAGGATCGTGGGGACGAGCAGCACGAGGGCGGCGACCCAGATGCGCGCGGTGACGGCGGCACCGGGACTCCACCCTGCGTCGATGAGCCCCCGCGCCCATCCGCCCGACATGCCGAAGGCGAAGGCCGCGGCGAGGGCGAGCGGCAGCCCGAGACGCACACCCCTGGCGGAGTGCACAACCGCGTCATTGCTCACCGTACTCATGATCGATGACGCTACTCCCGCGCGTTGTAACATGTCAATATGATCTTCACCGATGACACGGAAGAGGCGTTGCGCTCCGCGGTCTGGCTCGCGAACTCGGCGGAGCAGCCGGACACACTCACCGACATCGACGACGAGGGCACCTTCCTCCACGAGTTCCCCTACACCGGCCGCCTGGACCGCGATGAGGCCGAGGTCGCCTCGCTTCGCGGACTGCGTCCCCGGCTCCGTGCGATGCTGCTGGCGCCGCGCGACGAGATGGCCGCGCACGTCAACGACGCCCTCGCGGAGTCCCGCCTCACCCCCGCGCTGCGCCGTCATGACGGCGTGGACTGGCATCTGCACGCGGTGGCGGACGAGCAGCCCCTTGCCGAACGCATCCTGATCGAGACCGCGATGGCCCTGATCGACGTCATCCGTGCCGACGAGGGCTCGCGCCTCACGGTCTGCGAGGACGATACCTGCCAGGCCATCGCGCTCGACCTCTCCCGCAACCGCTCGAAGCGCTATTGCTCCACCACGTGCGCGAACCGCAACGCCGTCGCCGCCTACCGCGCGCGCCGCGCCGAGTCCTGAGCCGACGCCGACTCCTGAGCCGACACAGAGTCCTGGGCCTGAGCCGGCGCAGGAGCCTCCTCCGACGCACCCGCGCCGACACCCGCCATGCGCGGGCGGGAGTGCTTCCGCCAGGCCAGCGGTGAACGACCGAAGCGCCGGCGGAAGGCTCGCGAGAACGCCGCCTCCGATTCGAACCCGACCGCATGCGCGACGGCACCGACCGCCATCGCCGTGGTCTCGAGAAGCTTCGAGGCGGCAAGCATCCGACGCTCCGCCACGTAGGCGGCGGGCGACTGACCGACGACGGCGGTGAACCGGTGGGCGAAGGCGGACCGTGACTGGTGCGTCAGGGCTGCTCACTGGGGTCCCCTGATCCTCGAACTCCGTCGCCGCGGCTACGACGATCTGCACGCGGTCGAGAACCCGCTCACCTCCCTCGCCGACGACGCAGAGCGCACGCAGAAGATGGTCCGTCAGATCGACGGCCCCGTCCTCCTCGTCGGGCACTCCTACGGCGGCACCGTCATCACGGAGGCCGGCGACCTGCCCAACGTGGTGGGCCTCGTCTACGTGGCGGCGTTCGCTCCCGACGCCGGCGAGAGCGCAGGGCAGATCACTCAGGAGAACCCACCGGCCGCGGTCGACGCCATCGCCCCCGACTCGGACGGCTATCTGTGGATCGCACAGGACCGCTTCCACGAGAGCTTCGCCCAGGACCTCTCCGCCGACGACGCGCTGGTCATGGCCGTCACCCAGAAGGCCCCCCTGGGGTCGACGTTCGGTGACACCGTGACGGCGCCCGCATGGAAGGCGAAGCCCACCTGGTACCAGGTCTCGACCGCCGACCGGATGATCAATCCCGACAACGAACGACGCATGGCGACGCGCATGAACCCGCGTCAGGTCGTCGAGCTCGACGCCAGCCACGCCTCGCTGGCCTCGCAGCCGGCGGCGATCGCCGACCTCATCGATGCTGCGGTCGCGGGGTCGGGCGCGAGCTGACCCGAGTACAGGGCGGGCTCTCCGCGGTGTGCCGTGCACCGGACCGGGGAGCCCGTCGCTGCGCGCGCTCATCCTCATCGCGTGCGAGAGTGCAACCCGCTCTGGACGCCACCTGTCATAACAGGTAGGGTGAACCTGTCATTACAGGTTGCGCAGCGTCGCAGCACCCGTTACGAGGAGCACCGATGCCCGAGTTCCACGCCCCGCCGATCTCCCCCCTGGCGATCGCCTTCGACGCCGAGAAGCTCACGCTCTCGCCCGAAGGGCCGACTCTCACCCGGCGGATGTCCGACCTCGAAGGGCTCTTCCTCGACGCAGAGGCCTGGGCCACGGCATCAGCCGGCGAGAACCCCGTGGTCTACACCGTGGTCAGCTCCCCCGTGCCCGAGGTCGACCGCGAGCTGCCCCAGTCGATCACCACGATCATGCCCGGGGACACGAGCGGAGAGCTCTGGATGACCAAGGGCCACCAGCACCCGAACCATCAGGGCGAGATCTACCTGGCGCTGAAAGGTCGCGGCGGACTGCTCATGTTCGACGGCGAGCGCACCGAATGGCTCGACATGCTCCCTGGCACGATCGGCTACATCCCGCCTGGGTGGGCGCACCGCTCGGTGAACACCGGCGACGAGCCGTACTCCTTCCTCGCGGTGTACCCGGGTGGAGCGGGCCACGACTACGGCTGGGTGCTGGAGCACGGGATGGGTTCGCGGGCTTACCGGTCGCCCGAGGGCGTCGAGCTGCGTCCGTACGCGGGATAGGCGCCGCCATGATCATCGCGCACGACCTGGGCACGACGGGGAACAAGGCCTCCCTGCACCACGACGACGGCCGGATCGTCGCCTCGGTCACCGTCGCCTACCCCGCGCACTTCGCCGCGGGCGGCGTCGCCGAGCAGAACCCGGACGACTGGTGGAACGCGGTCGTCGCCGCCACACGTGACCTGATCGCCCGCACCAGCACGCCCACGAGCGACATCGTCGGACTCGTGGTGAGCGGACAGATGATGGGCGCCGTCCTCCTCGATGCCGAGGGCGAGCCCGCGCGACCGGCGATCATCTGGGCCGACACGAGAGCCGGAGCCCAGCAGCGCGAGCTCGAGGACGCGATCGGCGCCGAACGCGCGTACGGGATCCTGGGGCACCGTCTGAACCCCACCTACTCGGTCGAGAAGATCATGTGGGTGCGCGACAACGAGCCCGACGTCTGGGCGCGCGTGCGCCGGGTCTGTGTCGCGAAGGACTTCATCGTGCTGCGCCTCACCGGGCGTCTGGCGACGGACCGTTCCGACGCGTCAGGCACCAACGCCTACGACCAGGCGGCCGGCACCTGGTCGGACGAGGTGCTGCGGACCGCACGCCTCGACCGCGCGCTGTTCCCCGAGATCCTGGAGTCGACGCAGATCGCGGGAGCGCTGACGGATGCCGCTGCGGCCGCGCTCGGGCTGCACACGGGCGTGCGGGTGGTGATGGGCGGCGGCGACGGTCCCCTGGCCGCGGTCGGATCGGGCGTGGTCGCTCCGGAGGACGGCGCCTACGTGTGCCTCGGCACCTCGTCATGGATCTCGTTCGCAGCGGACGCTCCGCTGCACGATCCGGGAATGCGCACCTTCACGTTCGACAACGTCGTCCCCGGCTCGTTCGTGCCCACGGCGACCATGCAGGCCGGCGGCGCTTCCGTGCAGTGGATCGCCGAGGCCCTCTCCCCCGACCCCGCCCACCCGGAGACCGGACGGCTGACGGCCGAGGCCTCCGCCGATGTCGACACCGACGACCTCTACTTCCTCCCGTACCTGCTCGGTGAGCGCTCCCCGCTGTGGGACCCGGACGCCCGTGGCGCATTCGTCGGTCTCTCGCGGCACCACGGTAGGGCCCACCTCGTCCGCGCCGTGCTGGAGGGCACCGCGTTCAACCTGCTCAGCTGCATCCAGGCATTCCGCGCGTCGGGCGCCGTGATCGACCGCATCGATGCGGTCGGCGGCGGAGCGCAGAGCGACGTGTACCTGTCGGTGCTCGCCGACGTCTGGGGAGTTCCCGTTCGTCGCCGCACGATCGTCGAGGAGGCGAACAGCCTCGGAGCCGCCGTGACGGCCGCGGTCGGGCTCGGGATCACCGACTTCTCGGCAGCACGTGCCCTCAGCGAGGTCACCGCCGAGTTCACCCCGGATGCCGGCCGCCATGCCGTGTACGCCGAACGGCACGCGCGGTTCACGGATGCCTACGCGGCCCTCGCGCCGTGGTTCGCCGGACGGCCGCGCTGATGGCTGTGATCCTCGTCACCAGCCGATCCTTCTCGGACGGCGACCTCGATCTGGTGGAGCGGGCAGCGCAGTCCGGACACCGCGTCCTCCGCGGGCCCGCGCACCACGACATGGACGAGCTGCGGTCGCTGCTGCACGGCGCCGATGCCTGGATCGCAGGAACCGGCGCCATCACCGATGCGCACCTCGCCGCGGCCCCGAAGCTCAAGATCGTCGCCCGTTACGGAGTGGGCACCGAGTCGGTCGACCTCGCTGCCGCGCGCGATCGCGGCATCCCCGTGACGAACACCCCCGGCGCGAACGCCGACGCCGTGGCCGATCACGCGGTCGGTCTGATGCTGGCCGCGCTGCGGTTCGTGCCGGACGGCGACCGCCGGGTGCGCGCGGGCGACTGGGGGGTTCGGCGCGGACGGGAGCTCGGCGCCGCCACGGTCGGCATCGTCGGCTTCGGCCGGATCGGCCAGGGCGTCGCTGCGCGTCTGAGCGGCTTCGGTCCGCGCGTACTCGCGGCCGACCCGTTCGTGCCCGACGACGTGGTGCGCGCCCGCGGGGCGGAACCCGCCTCGGTCGACGACCTGTTCCGCGCGGCCGACGTGATCACTCTGCACGCCCCGGGCGGCCAGCGACTCGTCGATGCGGAGCGCCTCGCCGGCATGCGGCCAGGCACGGTGCTGGTCAACACCGCCCGAGGGGACCTGATCGACGAGGCGGCAGTGGCCAGGGCACTGCACGACGGCGTGCTCGCCGGTTACGCGGCCGACACGCTCGACGGGGACACCGCAGCGCACGCGAGTCCCCTGCTCGCGCCGGAGCTCGCCGACCGGGTCATCGTGACCCCGCACCTCGGCGCGCAGACCACCCAGGCGGTCGACAACATGGGCTCCCTCTCGCTCGCCGACGTGATCGCCGTCCTCTCCGGCGGCGAGCCCGCGCATCCCGTCCCGATCCCCGCCTCCGAGGAGACCCGATGACCACCACCGCCAACACCGTGACCTCCGGATCCGAGACGGTCGCCGCCGACTACATGGGCTTCGTCGGGGTGACCACCGCCTCCTCGTCGATCATGAAGGTGTTCCCGCTCTGGGCCGACATCCTCGACCTGCCGACGCGCACCCTGGTCGGTCACGACCTGCCGATGGATGCCGACCCCGCGCAGTATCGCGCGATTGTCGAGCAGATCCGCGACGATCCGCACCACCGCGGGGCCCTGGTGACCACGCACAAGATGAACGTGTTCGCCGCCGCCTCCGACCTGTTCGACGAACTCGACCCGTTCGCGGTGTCGTGCTCCGAGATCTCCAGCATCTCCAAGCGGAGGCGGACGCTGTCGGGAAGGGCCAAGGACCCGATCACGGTCGACCTCGCGCTGAACGACTTCCTGCCCACGGACCACTTCACCCGTACGGGGGCTGCGGTCGTGATCCTCGGGGCCGGAGGCTCGGGCACCGCTCTCAGCTGGGCTCTCGCCGAACGCCCCGACTCCCCGTCGAGGATCACGGTGACCGCCCGCACGCAGGACAAGCTCGACCACCTGCGCGAGGTGCACCGCCAGCACGGCACCCGTGAGGGGTTGATCGAATACGTCGTCACCACGACGCCGGAAGAAGCCGATGCCCTCGTCGCGGCTGCGCCGGCCGGCTCGGTGATCGCCAATGCGACGGGACTCGGGAAGGACCGCCCCGGCTCCCCCCTGACCGACGCGGTGGTGTTCCCCGATGGCGCGTACGCGTGGGAGTTCAACTACCGCGGCTCGCTCGAGTTCCTCCATCAGGCCGAAGCGCAGGCCACGGTTCGCGACCTGCACGTGGTCGACGGCTGGCGCTACTTCATCCACGGCTGGTCGCAGGTCGTCGCCGACGTGTTCGAGCTCGATCTCACACCCGAGACCGTCGAGCGACTCGCCGAGGCCGCGGAGTCGGTGCGCTGATGTCCGCCGTCGTCCGCACGGTGCTCGGGGACATCGCCCCGGCGCTGCTCGGGCGCGTGGACTACCACGAGCACCTGTTCCAGGTGTCACCGCTGCTGCCGGGAGACGAGCTCGACGACGAGAAGGCCTCGGGCGAAGAGGCGGCCCTGCTGCAGGCGAGCGGATTCGAGGCGATGGTGGATGCCACCCCCTTCGGTGTCGGCCGCGACGCCTCCGCCCTGGCGCGGATCAGTGCGTCGACCGGACTGCACATCGTCGCGACGACCGGCCGACACCGTGAAGCCCACTACGGCGCAGACCATCCGATGCAGGTGTGGACCGCCGACCGTCTGGCCGCCCTCTTCATCGCCGACATCACACGTGGCATGCCCGCCGACGACGCGGAGCTCTTCGAGGCCCCAGAGGTGTCCATCGCCGCAGCGCCCGACGGCGCACCCGTGCGCGCCGGGATGCTCAAGGGCGGCGCCGACTACTGGCGCATCAGCCCGTTCGAGCGCACCACGCTGGTCGCGGTGGCCGAGGCGCACCGTGCGACGGGGGCGCCGGTCATGGTGCACCTGGAATTCGGCACGGCGGCTCACGAGGTGCTCGATCTGCTCGCGGCCGAGGGGGTGTCCGCCGACCGCGTCGTGCTCGCACACGCCGACCGCGACCCCGATCCCGGCCTGCACGTCTCCCTCGCGGAACGCGGAGCCCACCTCGGCTACGACGGCTTCGCACGACCCCGCACCCGCTCCGATGCCGAGCTGCTCGCCCTGACGGTCGCTGTCGTGGAGCGCGGCGCCGGGGACCGGATCGTGCTCGGTGGCGACGTGGCTCGTCGCACGCGGTACGTCGCCTATGGCGGCATGCCAGGACTCGCCTACCTCGGCGAGCGCTACCTCCCACGCCTGCGCGACGCGATCGGCGACGAAGCCGTGCACCGGATGCTCGCGACCACACCGGCCCGACTGCTGACGCTCTCCACCTGAACCCGAGTATGGGCCGGAACAAGAGCATGCACATGGGCATCCACATCCGCATCCGACAGCCCCGAGGAGACACCGTGTCAGAGCCGACCGTCCTGCATGCCACCTTCACTGCACGACCAGGCACCGGGGACATGGTGGCCACCCTGCTGCGTGCGTTCGCCGAAGTCGTGCGCGCCGAGGAGGGCAACCTCGTCTTCGACGCGTCCCGGCTCGTCGACGATCCCGACCGCTTCTTCGTGTACGAGGTCTACCGCGATGAGGCGGCCTTCCACGCCCATCTCTCCGCCCCCGCCGGTGTCCCCTTCAACGCCGCGCTGCAGGAGCTCATCGTCGAACCCTCGTCGCAGCTCACCTTCCTCCGTCGGATCTGACGATCCGTCGCCGTCAGCGATCGAGCCGAGGATCCCGCAAGGACGCCATCGCCTCGACGAGGCTTTCGTGGATGTACTCGAGCTCGGGTGACGTGAAGCTCGACCAGTCCGCCTCGGCGGCATCGCGGTCGTCCGCGCCCGCATCTTCCGCCGATCCGTTCCACGTGGATGCGTCCGTTCCGTCCGCGTCCCACGTCTGCTCCTGCGGAACGTGGGCGTATACCCACCAGAGATTTCCCGAGGGATCGGCGAAGCGCGAGAACGTGTCTCCGAAGAAGTCCGTCGGCCGGGTCACGATACGGGCGCCGAGTCCGACGGCTCGTGCGAGCGTTCCCTCGACGTCGTCGACGTACACCTGGATGAATCCGGGGGTGAAGGGCCAGTCCGGCTTACGGTCCGCGACCGTGATGACGGAGTCGCCGATGCGCAGCTCGGAATGCAGGATGAGTCCGTCGGTGTCGACGGTGCGGGCCTCGGGGACATCGGTCGCCCCGAAGACCTCGATCACGAAGTCGATGATGCGGGCGGCGTCATCGGTCATGAGGAAGGGGTTGATGGTGTTCGATCCAGCCGGGCGGGCGGGTGTGCTGCTCATGGTGTGAGTCCTTTCGTCGCGATCACTCTGACAGTCACCGCGGACAGATCCTGACCTCGATTCCCGGACTCGATCGTGGAATTCCATCCCCCGCCCGCGTCCGGACACGAAGAAGCCCCCCACCCGAAGGTGAGGGGCTTCTTCAACGTTGCGGTGTCACTCGTAGAGCACGGCCGCGATCTTCTCGTCGTCGATGTTGCTCTTGTCGTACCAGTACGAACCGGTGTCGTAGAACTTCTCGACGGAGTCGCCGTTGGCGGCGTCGTAGGCGGCCTGCACGACCTGTGCGCCGATGCCGATCGGGTCCTGCGTGATGGCGCCGGCCATGGTGCCGTCCTTGATGGCGTTGATCTGCGCTGCGCCGGAGTCGAAGCCGACGATCGTGATCTTGCCCTTCTCGAGGCCCAGCTCGTTCACGGCGTTCACGACACCGATGGCGGAGCCTTCGTTGGTGCCGTAGATGCCCTTGAGGTCGGGGTGGGCCGCGATCAGGGTCTTGGCGATGTCGGCCGACTTGAGGTGGTCGCCGTCACCGTACTGGATGTCGACGATCTCGATGTCGGGGTAGTCCGCCTCGATCTTGTCGACGAAGCCGTCGCGGCGCTCGACACCGGTCGAGTTGATCTGCGAGTGACCGACGATGGCGACCTGGCCCTCGCCGCCGATCAGGTCGGCCATGTGCTCGGCAGCGAGCGCACCGGCGACCTTGCTGTCGGTGGCCGACAGGCTGAGCCCGACGTCGCCGTTGCAGGGGGCGTCGAAGTAGACGACGGGGATGTCCTTCGCCTTGGCCTGCTCGAGGGGGGCGACGCACGCCTCGGGGTCGAGGGCGGCGTAGGCGATGGCGTTCGGGTTCTTGTCGATCGCGGCGGTCAGCATCTCGAGCTGCTGCGCGATCTCGGTCTCGGCGGCAGGACCCTCGAACGTGATCTTCACGCCGAGCTCCTTCGCCTTGTCCTCCGCTCCCTTCTTGACGGCCTGCCAGAACTGGTGCTGGAAGCCCTTCGAGACCATGGCGATGTACATCTCGCCGTCGCTGCTGCCGCCGCTGCTCGAGCCCTCTTCGATCACGTCGCCGCCTCCGCCGGCACAGCCGGCGAACACCAGTGCGGATGCGGCCACCAGGGCCACGAGTGCGGTCTTCTTCCCGAATTTCATGAAAACTCCATTGTTTGGGTACGACTCGGTTTGTTCTGTGTGGATGCCGGACGAGCCGGCGCTGTGGACATTCCAGGTGCCTGTGCGGATGTCTCCGCGGGGTGTCGGCCGGGGCCGGAGGACGACGACGGGCACGGGTTTTCGCCGCCGTCCAGGTCTCAGGTGCGCTGTCGGTTGCGCAGCGAGTCGAGGAACACCGCGAGCAGCACGACCACGCCGACGACGATGTTCTGCCACTCGGGCTGGATCGACATGATGCGCAACCCGTTCACGAGCACGCTCATGATGAGGGCGCCGATCACGGTGCCGAGGATGGATCCGCGTCCTCCCAGCAGCGAGGTGCCGCCGATGATGACCGCGGCGATCGCCTGCAGCTCGTATCCGGTGCCGATCTGCGGCTGGGCCGAATCCAGCCGCGAGGCGATGACGATGCCGGCGACCCCGGTGAAAGCTCCGGCGAACATGTAGATGAGGATCGTCCAACGACGCGTGTTGACGCCCGAGAGGCGCGTGGCCTCCTCGTTCGAGCCGATCGCGAACGTGTACCGGCCGAGAAGCGTCTTCGACAGCACCAGGTACGCGATGACCGCGAGCACCGCTGTCACGAGCACGGCGTTCGGGATGCCGGGGATGATCACGCCGAGGGCGATCTTCTTGAAGTCGGGGGCCGACGTCGAGAAGTAGATCGGTGCGACACCCGAGATCACGAGGGCGAGGCCGCCCGCGATCATCATCATCGCGAGGGTGGCGATGAACGGCGGGAGGCGGAGGAACGTGATGTTCACACCGTTCACGAGCCCCATCAGCACACCGGTCAGGACGCCGCCGATCACGCCGACCCACACCGGCAGCCCCATGTTGGTCACGAACACACCCGTCATCACGGCGCACAGCGCCATGCCGGTGCCGATCGACAGGTCGATGCCGCCGGTGATGATGACGAAGGTGGTGCCGAGGGCGAGGATGCCGATGACCGCCGTCGACAGCAGCACCGTGGCGATGTTGCTGAAGGTGAAGAAGTTCGGGCTGGCGATCGAGAAGAAGATGATCAGCACGATGAGCGTGCCGAACGCCAGCGACTGCTGGAACTGACGCTTCAGGAACGCGCCGACGTCCCTCTTGTCCGTGTTCTCGTTCACGGCGGTCTGGATGATCGTCGTCGTCGACGATCCGGGCTGCTGCGGAGCGCTCATCAGTCTTCCTCCCCGTGGGCTGCGAGTTGCATGATCTTCTCCTGGCTTGCTTCCTCGTTGCGGAGCGTCCCGGTGATGCGGCCGTTGGCGAACACCGCGATGCGGTTCGCCACGCGGAGGATCTCCGGGAGCTCGGATGAGATGACGATGATGGATTTGCCTGCATCAGCGAGCTGTTGCATGAGGCGGTAGATCTCCTCCTTCGCGCCGACGTCGATGCCTCGCGTCGGTTCGTCGAAGATGAGGATGTCGCAGTCGCGCATCAGCCACCGGGCGATGACGACCTTCTGCTGGTTGCCTCCGGAGAGGAGCTTGACCACCTGGTTGACCGAGGGGGTCTTCACCCGCAGCTGCTGCACGTACTCCTTGGTGCGGTTCTTGGCCTTGCTGTCGCCCATCCAGCCGATCGCGTTGGCGTAGGAGCCGAGCGAGGCCAGCACGGTGTTGAACGTCACGTCCTGCTCGAGCATCAGCCCGAGGAGCTTGCGGTCCTCCGAGAGGTATCCGACGCCGTGCTGCACCGCGTCGGCGGGCTGGGCGATCTTCACGGTGCGACCGTCGATCGCGATGGTGCCGCCGTCGCGATGGTCGGCGCCGATCACCGCCCTCGCGGTCTCGGTGCGTCCCGCACCCATCAGCCCGGCGAACCCGAGGATCTCGCCCTTGTGCAGCTGGAAGGACACGTCCTTGAGAAGGTTCCTGGTCGACAGCCCCTGCACATCGAGGACGATCGGGTCGTTGGCGTGCTCGCGGGCCTGAGGACGGGTTCCCTCGTCGATCACACGTCCGACCATCATCTCGATGATCGTCGGGATGGTGATCTCGGACCGGTCGAGTGATCCGATGTATGTGCCATCGCGCAGGACGGTCACCCGATCGGCCAGGCGACGCAGCTCGTCCATGCGGTGCGAGATGTAGACGATCCCGGTACCACGCGCCTTGAGCTGCTCGATCAGTACGAACAGCGTCTCGACCTCGGTGTCGGTGAGAGCCGAGGTGGGCTCGTCCATGATGAGCACCTTGGCGTTGAACGACAGGGCCTTGGCGATCTCGACCATCTGCTGCTCGGCCACCGTGAGCTCGCCGACGAGTTGCCGCGGGTTCAGGTGGATGTCGAGGCGCTGCAGCAGGTCTGCGGTCTGGGCGTTGAGCTTGCGCTCCGACAGGAACGGGCCCGTCGTCGGCTCCCGCCCGACGTAGATGTTCTGCGCCACGGTCAGATCGGGCATCAGGTTGAGCTCCTGATGGATGATCGTGATGCCGAGCTCCTGCGCCTGAAGAGGGCTCGTGAGCTCGACCTCCTGACCCTCGAACGTGATCGTCCCCTCGTCCTTGGTGTAGATCCCGGAGAGGATCTTCATCAGGGTCGACTTTCCCGCGCCGTTCTCACCCACGAGCACGAGCACCTCGCCGGCGTGCACCTCGAGGTGCACGTCCTTCAGCGCCTGCACGCCGGGGAATCCTTTGCTGATCCCCTCGACCCGGAGGATGGGTCCACTCATGCGCTCACCTGCTTCCTTGAAGGTTCTGCTTCGATGTCGACGGATCGTTCCGCCGCAAACATCGGATCAATTCTGCGTCCTACGCTACGGGCAGCGCAAGTTGTATCTAAATGTATCTAACGTCGACGAGGTTGGGAAGACCTGTAATGACATCTTGATCTTTCCCGCCCTTCACCGACTCAGTGCAGGCGGATCGACTCGACCGCGACGAGCTTGTCGCGGATGTAGGCGTTCGCGTGGGCACCCAGCTCGACGTTGTCGTTCCAGAGGTTCCGCCAGATGCCGAGCATGCGGCTGAGGTCAGGGGCGACGACCGCCGACGAGAACGACTCGAACACGATCGGACCGTCGTACCCGATGCGCCCGAGCGCCTTGAAGAACGCGTCGAAGTCGACGGTGCCGGTTCCCAGATAGCCGCGGTGGCTCTCGCCGATGTGCACGTAGCGCAGGGCGGGGGCGGCATCGAGGACCGGCGCGAACATATCCGACTCCTCGATGTTCATGTGGTACGTGTCGATGTGGATCCCGAGATTCGGCCGGTCGACCTCGGCGACGTACGCGAGAGCCTGCCGCGCCGTGTTGAGCACGTTCGTCTCGTAGCGGTTCACGACCTCGAGCGAGACCGACACTCCGCGCTCGGAGGCATGGTCGGCCACCCGCGCGATCACGTCCCGGCTGCTCGCGAGCGCTTCGGTGGTCACCGGCTCCATGTACTTCTTCATCGCGCTGTAGATCACGCCGCAGAAGTGCTTCCCTCCGAGATCCGCGAGCACGTCGACGGCCTTGATGAGCAGGGCTTCACCGGCCGCGACGATCACGGGGTCGGAGCTCGTGACGTCGGTCGCCTCGGACAGGCCGAGCGACGCACTGACGTCGAGGCCGTATTCCTCGAGAGCATCCTTCGCGACCGCGACGTCGAAGGAGAACGGATCCATCAGCGGGAACTCGATGAGGTCGAAGCCCGCCTCCTTGGTCTTCTGCACCGCCAGACGGATGCCCTCGGCATCGAAATTCCCCGTCCAGACCAGACCGTGACAGCCGATGTTCATGAGACCTCTCACAGCGGGTGTCCGGCACCGTCGCCGCCCCGGACTTGGCACGTGCCAAGTCCGGTGTGCGAGTCACGCTACGTCGGGGGCGGCAGCGGTGTCAAGAACTTTCTTGGCACGTTGCAACTCCTCCGATATCCTGAGGCCGCCACCGCGGTCAGGAGCCCCGATCGCCGCGGCGACGATGAAGACGAAGAAGATGAAGGAGCCCCATGCCAGCGAGCGTCAAGGACGTCGCCGCCCTCGCGGGAGTCTCCTCCTCCACCGTGTCGAACTACCTCAATCACCCGCACGTGCTCGGAGCCGCGAGCCGCGAGCGGGTACGGGCCGCGATCGAAGAGCTCGACTTCGTGCCCAACGAATCCGCTCGGCAGCTGCGGGCCGGCTCGAGCAAGGCGCTGGCGCTCATCCTCCTCGATGCCTGGCTGCCCTACTTCCACGACCTCTCGCGCGGCGTCGAGGATGTGGCGCGCGAGGGCGGCTGGTCGCTCTTCTTCAGCAACAGCGACCGCGACGAGACACAGGAGCGACGCAACCTCGACATGTTCGAGGCGCACCGTGTGCAGGGCATCGTCATCTATCCGCTCGGCGACGTCGTACCGCGCCTCGAGGCGCTCGCCGATCGCGGCATCCGCTCGGTCGTGGTGGGACCGATCCCCGACTCATCGAAGGTCGCATCCGTGCTGTTCGACGATCGTGCCGGCGGCCGCCTCGCGGGGAAGCACCTCGTCGATCTCGGGCGACGACGCATCCTGTTCCTCGGGAACCCGGCGGTGAGCCAGTCGAACGATCGTCTGGCCGGGCTCCGCGAAGCCGTCGCCGACACGGACGCGACGGTGTCGACGGTCGAAGTGCCGCACTTGGCGACCGAGGACGGCCTGGAGGCCGGCATGCGGATCATCGCCCTGCCCCCCGCCGAGCGGCCCGACGCCGTGTTCGCCGCGAACGACATGGTGGCGCTCGGCGTGCTCACGCAGCTCCTGCGCCACGGCGTCCGCGTGCCGGAGGAGATCGCACTCATCGGGTTCGACGATGTCGCCCAGGCGCACCAGGGTGTCGTCCCCCTCACCAGCGTGCGGCAGCCCGGCTACGAGATCGGCCGCGCCGCCGGGATCGCCCTGCTGGCACAGCTCGCCGCCCCCTCGGCACCCCCGCCCGCGACGACGCCGTTCCCCGCCGAGCTCATCGTGCGGGAGTCGACCGTCGGTCGCTGAGACGGTCGTTCCCTGGCTGCCGCGAGGCCTCGCTCCTTCGTCAGGCCGAGGGGTGGCCGACCACACCCTTGCGCAGCAGCGCGTTGCCGTATTTGCGCGTCTCACCCGTGCGCACCATCAGATACGCGGTCTTCGCGACCTCGTAGTAGGCGAACCGCTCGACGAAGGCCGTCGTGTCCACGGCTGTGCCCGCCGCCGCCATGAGCTCGCGCTGCACGTCGAGCACCTCGCCGTCGGCCGAGGTCATCAGATCGAGGCCGGGGGCGTCGTCCAGCGGCAGCACGGTGCGGATGGCAGCCACCGCCTCGGGCGTCGTGGTGCCGGGCAGGTCGATCACACGTGCGCCCAGACCCCACGCGGGGAAGTGCGCGTCGGCGACGACCACGGCATCGGAGTGCCCCATGCGGTCGAGGTGCAGCAGCAGCTCTCCCGTCAGCAGGGGATGGATTCCTTCGAGCACGAGTGCTCCTCTCGTCGAGCCGTCGGGTGGTTCAGGAGACGCCTGAGCCGGCCGGGATGAGCCCCTCCGCTGCGAGGTCCTCCCACAGTGAGGCCGGGATGTCGAGGGCGGCGTACTCCGCATTCTGCTGCAGCTGCGCCGGACGACTGCCACCCACCACGACCGAGCGTACGACCTCGGACTGCAACGGGAACTGGATCGCCGCGGCCGGCAGGGGCACATCGTGGTCGGCGCACACCGCGGCGATGCGCACCAGGCGGTCCCACAGCTCGTCGGGGAGCTGCCCGTACTCGTAGCGGCCATCCCTCCGCGGCTCGTTCGAGGCCAGCAGTCCGGAGTTGAACACCGACGCCGCGACGATCCCGGTCCCGGTCTCCCGGCACGCGGGCAGCACGTCGACTGCCGCGGGCTGCTCAAGGAGCGTGTATCGGCCGGCCACCATCACGAGGTCGAGGTCGGCGGAACGCACGGATGCCGCGAGGGCTTCCGACACCATCGAGCCGATGCCGATCGCGGTCACCTCGCCGTCCACGCGCAGCTGCTCCAGGGCCGGAAGGGCCTCGGCGAGCGCGAGGTCGAGGTCGTGCCGCTCCGGGTCGTGCAGGTAGAGGAGGTCGATGCGCTCGATGCCGAGCCGCTCGCGGGACTCGTCCAGGCTCGTCCGGATGCCGTCCGCCGAGAAGTCCCACACGCGCTGGAGGTCGTCAGGCACGTGGAAGTCGTTCGCGGTGTCGAGGCCGCCGGCGTGGTCGGGGTTCGGGCGCAGCAGCCGGCCGACCTTGGTCGAGAGCACGTACTCGTCGCGCGGCTTGGTCTGCAGGAAGGTGCCGAGGCGACGTTCGGAGAGCCCGAGGCCGTAGTGCGGAGCGGTGTCGTAGAAGCGGATGCCGCTCTCCCACGCCGCGTCCAGCACCGCCCACGCGTCGTCGTCGGACAGCTCACGGAAGAGGTTGCCGACGTTGGCGGCACCATAGCCGAGAGTCGGGACGGTCAGGCGGTCAGGCACGATCACACCGTCAGACGCCGACATGCGCGCCCGTCCAGGTGTACTCGGCGATGCTCTCAGCCTTCATCTCCATGCCCGTGCCCGGTGCGGTGGGAGCCATGTAAGAGCCGCCCTGGATGTCGGTGGGCACGACGAAGTGCTCGTGCAGGTGGTCGACGAACTCGATCATGCGGCCCTCGCGGGTGCCGGTGACGGCGACGAAGTCGAACATGGACAGGTGCTGCACAGCCTCGCACAGGCCGACACCGCCGGCATGCGGGCAGACCGGCACCCCGAACTTGGCGGCGAGCAGCAGGTTGGCGATGTTCTCGTTCACGCCCGCGACCCGCACGGCGTCGATCTGCATGACGGAGATGGCCTCGGCCTGCAGCAGCTGCTTGAAGATGACGCGGTTCTGCGCGTGCTCACCGGTGGCGACGCGGATCGGGGCGATGCCTCTGGCGATCTCGGCATGACCGAGCACGTCGTCGGGGCTCGTGGGCTCCTCGATCCACGCGGGGTGGAACTCGGCGAGCGCGTTCACCCACTCGATCGCCTCCGACACCTCCCAGCGCTGGTTGGCGTCGATCGCGATGGGGAAGTCCGGGCCGCACACCTCGCGCGCCTTGCGGAAGCGGCGGATGTCGTCCTGCAGGTCGGCACCGACCTTGAGCTTGATCTGGGTGAAACCGTCGGCCATGGCCTCGCGGGCGAGACGTTCGAGCTTCTCATCGGAGTAGCCGAGCCAGCCGGGGCTGGTCGTGTAGCCCGGGTAGCCGGTGGCGAGCAGCTGCTGCTCCCGCTCGGCCCTACCGGGCTCTGCGGCCCGCAGGATCCCGAGGGCGTCCTCGCGGGTGAGGGCGTTGGTGAGGTAGCGGAAGTCGACGAGGTCGACGAGCTCCTCCGGCGTCATCCGGGCGAGGAGCTGCCAGAGCGGAAGCCCTGCACGCTTGGCCTTGATGTCCCACAGCGCATTGATGACGGCGCCGATGGCCATGTGCATGACGCCCTTCTCAGGACCCAGCCAGCGCAGCTGCGAGTCGCCGATGATGTCACGGAACGTGCCGCCCATGTCGTCGAGCAGCGGCTCGATCTCGCGTCCGACGAGGTGGCCGGCGAGTGCGTCGATCGCGGCGACCTGCACATCGTTGCCGCGGCCGATCGTGAAGACGAAGGCGTGCCCCTCGATGTCGTCGTCCGCGTCGGTGCGCACGATGACGTACGCGGCCGAGTAGTCGGGGTCGGGGTTCATCGCATCCGACCCGTCCAGGCTCAGAGACGTGGGAAAGCGGATGTCGGTGGTGTCGAGGGCGACGATACGGCTCACGGGATTCCTCTCCATGCACGGGTGATTTCTCCGTGCGGATCTCTTGGAGTGTAAACATCCGATGTCTATACTGTCAACGAGACCGGCCGCCTCGTCGCGGCCTCCCGACCGATCAGGAGAAACATGAAGTTCGCGCGGCTCGGCACCCCCGGGAATGAGATCCCCGTCCTCGTGGAGGGCGACCGATACCTCGACCTCCGCCCCGTAACATCCGATGTGGACGGAGCCTTCCTCGAGAGCGACTTCGGCTCCCGCGTCACCGCCGCCCGCGATGCCGGAGAGCTCCCCGAGCTCGCGGATGCCTCCTCCCTGCGCGTCGGCGCCCCGATCGCACGGCCGAGCGCCGTGATCTGCATCGGCATGAACTACGCAGCCCACGCGGCCGAGTCGGGATCGGAGCCGCCCACCATCCCGATCCTTTTCCTCAAGACGCCGAACACGGTCGTCGGCCCTGACGACACGGTGACGATCCCCCGCGGCAGCGAGAAGACCGACTGGGAGGTCGAGCTCGGCATCGTGATCGGCACCCGCACCGCGTACCTCGACTCGCCGGAGGAGTCGATGGCGCACGTGGCCGGCTTCGTCGCCGCGAACGACGTGTCCGAGCGCGACTTCCAGATGGCGGTCTCCGGGGGGCAGTGGTCGAAGGGCAAGATCGCCGCCGGCTTCAATCCGACCGGACCCTGGCTGGTCACCCCCGACGAGGTCGACCACCAGGCGCTCGGCCTGCGCAGCTTCGTGAACGGCGAGCCGCGGCAGGACTCGAACACGAGCGACATGATCTTCACGGTCGAGCAGATCGTGCACCACCTGTCGCAGTACGTGACGCTCGAGCCCGGCGACCTGATCCTCACCGGCACCCCGCAGGGTGTCGCACTGTCGGGCAAGTACCCCTACCTGGCCGCGGGCGACGTGGTCGAGATCGAGATCGACGGCCTCGGTCGTCAGCGACAGGAGTTCGTGGCATGGGAGGCCCGGAAATGAGCGCATTGAACGGGCTGGTGGCGATCGTCACCGGCGGAGCATCCGGAATCGGCGCGGCGATCGCACAGCGCCTGCACGCCGACGGAGCGACGATCGCGGTGCTCGATCGCGACACCGCCACGGCCGACCCCGCCTTCGCCGCCTTCACGGCCGACGTCTCCGACCGCGCGAGCGTCGACGCCGCTGTGGCTGCCGTCGGCGAGAAGTTCGGCCGCATCGACATCGTCGTGAACAACGCCGGTATCGGCGCGCAGGGCGACATCGCCGCGAACGACGACGACGAGTGGGCCCGAGTGCTCTCGGTCAACGTGACCGGCATCGCCCGCGTCACGTCTGCCGCCCTGCCCTGGCTGCGGAAGTCGCCGGCGGCCGCGGTCTGCAACACGGCTTCCATCGCCTCGACCACCGGCCTGCCGCAGCGCGCGCTCTACAGTGCGTCGAAGGGTGCGGTCTCAGCCCTCACCCGTGCGATGGCCGCCGATCACCTGCGCGAAGGCATCCGCGTGAACGCCGTCAACCCGGGAACGGCAGACACCCCATGGGTGGGGCGACTTCTCGACTCGGCCACCGATCCCGCCGCGGAGCGCGCCGCCCTCGAAGCGCGCCAGCCCCACGGACGCCTGGTCAGCCCCGACGAGGTCGCTGCGGCGGTCGCCTACCTCGTGGGCCCGTCAGCCGGCTCCACCACCGGAACCTTCATCGAGGTCGACGGCGGCATGGCCCAGCTGCGCCTGCGCGCGGAGTAGCCCCTCGCCCGCTTTCGAATCGCGCAACTGGTTCCATCCGCACTCTGGATATCCGAAGCATGGATCGGACCGGTTGCGCGATTCGAAACCCTCAGGCCGAGGCGTCGATCCGGTAGAACCGCTCGGCGTTGCGCCAGAACAGGGCGTCGACATCGTGGCCGCGCGCCTCCGCCCACGCGATGACGACATCGGCCCCGCGCGATCGTGCCGTGGACTGGTAGGCCACCTTCTCGCGCTCGGGTGCGTCGGGCGCAGCGGACTCGGCCGGACCGATCGCCGAGACGGGCCAATCGCTCCCCCACATCAGGCGCTCGACGCCGAAGGCATCGGCGGCCACGTCGAGGAACGGCACCAGCTGCTTCGCCGCCCAGTCTCCCCCTGCCTCCGCCTGCAGACCGGAGAGCTTGCAGAACGCGTTCGCGTGGCCCGCCACCTCTGTCAGGTCGCGCACCCATTCGGCTGAGGGCGCGAGCGGCGCAGCAGCCGTGCCGACCGCCGGCTTGCCGAGGTGGTCGAGCACGATCCGCAGCTCGGGGATCGCTGCCGCGAGACGCGCCACCTCGGGCAGCTGCTCAGCACGGACGCAGGCGTCGAAGGCCAGGTCGCGCCGAGCCACCTCCCGCGCTCCGGTCACGAATGCGGCGGAGAGGGCCAACCCGTCAGGGCCGTCCTGCAGGAGGTGACGCACGCCGACGACGAGAGGCTCCGCCGCGAGACTCTCCAGGTGCACCACCGTGTCGGTACCCCGATCCAGACGGATGCCGGCCACGATCCCGATCACGCCCGCCGCGGGGGCGAGCTCCTCGACCCAGCGCACCTCGTCGAGGAAGTCGTCTTCGACGGTCTCCGCCTGCACGAAGATCGACCGCTCGGGCTCCGCACGCGCCACACGGGCACGCTCCAGCTCCGCCCCGGCGAAGCGTCCTGAGAGCGGCCCGTCGAGCCACGTGTAGGTCAGGGCCTCCGGATCCCAGAGGTGCAGATGTGAATCGAGAACACGCATGGCTCCCATCCTGCCGGAGACATCCGATCAATCGCTAGGATGACGCCATGGCAGTCACCGACGAGGCGATCGAGAAGATCAAGGCGATGATCGTGGCGGGCGAACTCGCCCCGGGCGATCGGCTCCCCCCGGAGAAGGAGCTGTCCGAACGGCTCGGCCTCTCCCGCAACTCCATGCGCGAGGCGGTCAAGGCGCTCGAGGTCATCCGGGTGCTGGACGTGCGACGAGGCGACGGCACCTATGTCACGAGCCTCGAACCCCACCTGCTGCTGGAGGCGATCTCGTTCGTCGTCGACATGCACGACGACGATTCGATGCTCGAGATCTTCGCGGTCCGTCGGATGCTGGAGTCGCAGGCGACGGGGTTGGCGGCCACGCTCGGCACCGAGGAGCAGATCTCCGAGCTGCGTGACGAAGTCGACGCGGTCGATGCGGCCGTCACGATCGAGGCGCTCGTCGACCACGACATCCGCTTCCACCGTGAGATCGTCGCGATGTCGGGCAACGCGTATCTCGCGAGCCTGATCGAGCACCTGAGCAGCCAGACCGTGCGTGCGCGGGTCTGGCGCGGTCTCACGGAGGCCGGCGCGGTCGAGCGCACCCTGTCGGAGCACCGGGCCATCGCCGACGCGATCGCCCAGCACGACTCCGCCCTCGCGACCTCGCTCGCCACCGCGCACATCGCGGGTGTCGAGCGCTGGCTGCGTCAGGCCGCGGCGAACTGATCCGCTCCGGGGCGTCGCTCAGGCGCCGAGGCGCACCATCGCGGCGTCGAACTCGGCGGCGGAGCTGTCGCTCACCTCGTGGAAGAGCACCTCCTCCAGCACGTCGGGCGCTGCGGTGAAGTACGGCACTCCGGCCAGGCGCAGCCCCGTGATGTCGTCGGCCGAACGCAGCGAGGCGGCGAGCACGTTCGAGTCGCTGCCCGCACACACCTCCTGCATCCGTGCGATGGTGTGATCGCCGTCGAGGCCGGCGTCGCGCATCCGACCGAGGTAGGGCGCGATGTACTGGGCGCCGATCGAGGCGCACGCGAGCGCCTGCGCGACCGAGTACACCGCGGTGACGAGCACGGTCGCGCCGTCGCGCACGAGGTTCGATGCCGCGGCGAAGCCCGCAGTGGTCGCCGGCACCTTCACCGCTACCCGTTCGCCCAGCGAGCGGATGCCCTCGGCATTGCGCAGGAAGGAGTCCGTGTCGCCTCCCCACGTCTGGAAGAAGATCTCACGCGCGCCTTCCGCCTCCCATCGGGCGTAGAGCTCGGGGATGTCGGCTGCGGTGCGACCGCCTCGCTCGAGGATCGTCGGGTTCGTGGTGACGCCGTGCACCACCCCGGCGGCGAGCAGGCGGGAGACGCGGTCGACGTCGGCACTGTCGACGTACAGGCGTGGCGCGATCGGGTTCATCGGGGTCTCCTCGCGGACAACCTGTCGTTACAGGTGCGGATTCGGCTAATGTAATGACAGCCACCGCGGTCTGTCAAAGCGTCGGCTACGCCTGCCGTCGAAGGAGATCAGGAGCGAGATGACCCCCGCACACCCCCAGGATCGCACCGGCGTCGTGATCGTCGGAAGCGTCACGGCCGATGTCACCACCTTCTCCGGACGCCTCCCCGCCAGGGGCGAGACCATCCTGGGCGACGAGTTCACCCTCATGCTGGGAGGCAAGGGTGCCAACCAGGCCGTCGCCGCCGGGCGCTCGGGGGCACGGACGAGCTTCGTCGGCTGCGTGGGCGACGACCTCTTCCACGATCTCGTCGTCGACGGGCTCACGGCCGCCGGGGTCGACCTGGCGCACCTGCGCACGGTTCCCGGCCCGACCGGAGTGGCGCACATCCGCGTCGACTCCTCGGCGCAGAACGACATCGTGATGGTGCCGCTGGCCAATGCGGCCTTGAGTGCCGCACAGATCGACGATGCGCTCGCGGCTCTCGCTCCCACCACGTCGGTGCTGCTCACGCAGCTCGAGACCCCCTCTGCGCTCACCGCGCACATCACCGCGCGGGGACGCGAACACGGCATGACGGTCATCCTCGATCCCGCCCCTGCCGCCGAGCTCGACGCCGAGATCTGGCGGAGCATCGACATCGTCACCCCCAACGAGACCGAGGCGACGCTGATCAGCGGCATCGAGGTCACGGACGCGGACTCGGCCGAGCGCGCCGGCCGCTGGTTCCTCGCACAGGGGGTGGGCGCCGCGGTCATCACACTCGCGGGCCAGGGGTCATGCGTCGTGACGGCGGAGGGCGCCGCCGTGATCCCGCCGTTCCCCGTCGACGCCGTGGACACGACAGCAGCGGGAGACGCCTACGCGGGCTATCTCGGTGCAGCGCTCGCCAACGGGAGCAGCCTGGAGGACGCCGTGCGGCTGGCAACGGCGGCGGGCGCGCTCACGGTCACCAAGCAGGGCGCATCGCCGAGCCTGCCCCACCGCGCGGAGGTCGAGGCATTCCTGGCCGAGCGCACCACCACATCCGTCGCGAGCTGAACTCCGCGATCCCCGCATCCGGAGAACCGAGGAGACCCATGCGAAAGACCGCCACCACGATCAACCCCGCGCTCTCCCGCGTGATCAGCGAGACCGGGCACACCGACCTGATCGTCGTCACCGATGCAGGCCTGCCCATCCCGCCGGGCTCTGAGCGCATCGACCTGGCGTATCGACCGGGGGCTCCGGCCTTCCTCGACGTGCTCGACACCGTGCTCGCCGAGCTGGTGGTCGAGGGCGCCACCGTCTCGGCCGAGGTGGCGGAGCAGAGTCCCGAAGTGCTCGAGGCGTTGCGGGAGCGGTTCGCCGATGAGGGCTTCGAGATCGAGCTCATCCCGCACGTCGATTTCAAGAAGCTCAGCCAGGGCGCCCGCGCGTTCGTGCGCTCCGGGGAGTTCACCCCCTACGCGAACGTGATCCTGCACGCGGGGGTGGCGTACTGATGGCCATCGTCGACGACGCGATCGATCGGCATTCCGCCGCGCCCATGTACGACCAGCTGCGCCAGCTGATCATCGACGGCATCGCCCGCGACGGCCTGCAGCCCGGCGATCCGCTCCCCGGCGAGCACCGGCTGTGCGAGCGCTACGGCATCTCCCGCACCGTGGTGCGTCAAGCGCTCGCCCAGCTCGAACATGAGGGGCTCGTCGAGCGCGTGAAGGGCAAGGGCACCTTCGTCTCCCGGCCCCGCACCAGCGAGAGCCTGGTGCACACCCTCGTGGGCCTGTACGACGACGTGGAGCGCCGTGGTGGCCACGTGCACAGCGACGTGCTGCGCCACGAGCGGACGACGGCGGATGAAGAGATCGCGCTCGCCCTGGAGGTGCCCGTCGGCTCTGCCGTCGTCGTGCTGGAGCGTCTGCGCCACGTCGACGGGGAGCCGTGGTCGCTCTCGACGACCTGGATGCCCGAAGCCGTGGGCTCGGTGACGCTCGGCGCCGACCTGACCGAGGCGTCGCTGTACCGGCTGCTCGCCGACAACGACATCGTTGCGACGCACGGCGTGCGCTCGGCGGAGGCGACCGTGGCCACGCACGAGCAGGCGCAGCATCTCGGCGTCAGCGCTGGTTCGGCCCTGCTGCGTCTGCGCAGCATCAGCCGCAGCGCCGACGGCACGCCCATCGAGTACTTCATCGCGTATCACCGCGGCGACCGGTCGCGCTTCGAGTTCCAGCTGCAGCAGGAGCAGTCGCAGGCCTCGCTGCTGCACGTGGACGGCGAGGGCGGGGCCTCGCGCGCCGGAACGGTCGGCTGACCGCCCGGTAGTCTCGAGGGCATGAGCGACTGGACCAGCACCGCGATCGCCCTGCTGGAAGCCGATGCCAACCGCAGCGCCGACACGCACCTGCACCTGTTCCCGCTGCCGCCCGAATGGGGCATCGACCTGTACCTCAAGGACGAGTCGGTGCACCCGACGGGGTCCCTCAAACACCGCCTCGCGCGGTCGCTCATCCTCTACGGGCTGGTGAACGGACGCATCCGCGAAGACACCACGCTCGTGGAATCGTCGAGTGGGTCGACCGCGGTCTCCGAGGCGTACTTCGCCCGGATGCTGGGCCTGAAGTTCATCACCGTCGTGCCGCGTTCGACGGTGCAGGAGAAGATCGACCTCATCGAGTTCTACGGCGGCATCTGCCACTTCGTCGACCGTGCGGAGGACATGTCGCCGGAGGCGCAGCGCCTCGCATCGGACTGCACCGGCCACTACCTCGACCAGTTCACGTTCGCGGAGCGCGCGACCGACTGGCGCGGCAACAACAACATCGCCGAGAGCGTGTTCAGCCAGCTCTCCCAGGAACGCCACCCCATCCCCACCTGGATCGTCACGGGTGCGGGCACGGGAGGCACCAGCGCCACGTTCGGCCGCTACGTGAAGTACCGGATGCACGACACCAAGGTCGCGGTCGTCGACCCGGAGGGTTCAGCCTTCTACGACGGATGGGCCGGCACGGTGGATCCGCCGGCCGGACGCCCGAGTCGCATCGAGGGCATCGGCCGCCCGCGCGTCGAGGCGTCGTTCGTGCCCACCGTGATCGACGAGATGATCCAGGTCCCCGATGCGGGGTCGATCGCCGCGATCCGCCTGCTGCGTGAACGCACCCTGCACTGGGCCGGCGGGTCGACGGGCACGAACCTCTACGGCGCGTTCCAGCTCATCGCGCGGATGCGGGCCGCGGGCGAGACCGGCAGCGTCGTGACCCTGATCTGCGACAGCGGAGTCCGCTACGCCAACACCTACTACTCCGACGAGTGGGTGGCCGCGCAGGGCTGGGACCTCGCCCCGCACCGCGCCCGGCTGGAGCGGTTCCTGGAGTCCGGCGTCTGGGGCGAGTGAAGGCTGCGGGCTACGCTGGCCGCATGACTACTCTGATCCTCACCGTCGCGGGTGCAGACCGTCCTGGCCTCGTGGCCGCCGTCGCCGATGTCGTGGATGCGCACGGCGGCAACTGGGAGAACAGCTCGCTGGCCGAGCTCGCCGGCACGTTCGCGGGCGTGATCGAGGTCTCGGTCGCCGACGACAAGGAGGCCGAGCTGACGTCGGCGCTCCGCGGCCTCCAGGGTCAAGGGCTGCTCACCCTCGCCGTGCTCACCGGCAGCCCGGACGCAGCCGCCGCCGACGATCGGCTGCTCGAGATCCAGGTGCTCGGCAACGACCGACCCGGCATCGTGCGCGAGGTCTCCGGCGTGCTGAACGCTCACGCCCTGAGCATCGAGGAGCTCGCCACCGAGACGCGCGATGCCGCGATGGCGGGCGGGCGCCTGTTCGAGGCGTCGGTCACGGCGAAGGTGCCGGCCGACGTCGACCTCGACGCCCTGCGCGCCGACCTCGAGCGCATCGCCGCCGAGATCCAGGTCGACATCACCCTCGGCTGAGGTCTCCCGCTCCTCCCCGCCGAGACCCACGGTCCGCGCCGAGACCCACGGTGAAAGCCGCCGCTGGGCGTGGGTCTGGGCGACAACGATGGGTTTCGACGCTGGGTGTCGGGGAGGTCAGAGTCCGGAGTACTTGCGCACCCAGTACTCCGTGTACGCGACGTGCGCGGAGGCCGCAGCACTCGCAGCGACCGGATCCGCGGCGGCCAGGCCGCGCAGGATGGCGCGGTGCCCGGCATCGGAGTGGATCTTGAGCTCCGCGGCATCCTCGGGGTCGGAGATGCGATACGCCCGGGAGCGCGAGCGCAGCACGTCGATGAGGCTGGTCAGCGCCTCGTTGCCCGCGACCGCGGAGATCGCCATGTGGAATTCGTGATCGAGCCGTGACTGCGCCTCGAAGTCGGTGGTCGCCTCGATCTCGTCGAGCACGCGGTCCAGCGACTCCACCGTCTCGTCGTCGATGCGCGCCGCGGCCAGTGCAGCGGCGTGGGGTTCGAGCACTCGGCGCAGCTCCGTCAGTTCGAGCACGCCCGCCATCGGCAGCAGTCCGACGGTGAGCGAGAGGCTGCCGATCAGGTCGGCGGCGCGCAGCTCGCTGACGTAGCTGCCCGATCCGTGTCGCGTCTCGAGCACCCCGAGGGCGGCGAGGGTACGGATCGCCTCGCGCAGGGATCCGCGGGAGACACCAAGGGTCTCGCAGAGCTCTCCCTCGCTGGGAAGCCGGTCGCCCGGCCGCAGCGCGCCGTCCGCGATCAAGGCCCGCAGCCCGTGCAGCGCCGTGTCGAGTGCGCTCATCGTCGTCCTCCAGACACTCCGCCGCTCTTCGTGAAGTCTGTCGGAAAGCGATGTTTCCGCAAACTCGTATGACAAGTATGTTTCATCACCGGAGTTTTGTGGCGGAATCGGTAGCCCTGTGGCAAAGTTGTGCAACAACTCGCCCGAACTCACCGATGAGGACCGATGCCCGCACCGCTGTTCCCCGCACCGCTCACGCTGACCTCCGGCATGCGAGCGCGCGACGCCTGGCCCCTCGACCCGTCCGTGATCCACCTGAACCACGGGTCCTTCGGCGCGGTCCCGTCCGTCGTCGTCGCGCAGCAGGACGCTCTACGCCGCCGCGCGGACCTCAGCCCCGTCGAGTGGTTCCCGCGCATCGCGGAGCGCGTGCAGGAGGCCCGCGAGCGCACCGCCCCGTTCATCGGTGCCCGCGCCGAGGACAGCGCCTTCGTGCCCAACGCCTCCGCCGCCGCGACCGTGGTCTTCAACGCCCTGCGACTCGACGCCGGCGACGAGATCCTCGTGACCGATCAGGGGTACGGCGCGATCACGATGGGCGCCGAACGCCTCGCCCGGCGCTTCGGCGCGACGGTCCGCGCCGTCGCGGTGCCGCTGCTCGCCTCCGATGACGAGATCGTGCAGCTCTTCGCCGACGAGCTCACACCGCGTACCCGACTGATCGTCGTCGACCAGATCACCTCGCCGACCGCCCGCCTCCTGCCCACCCGACGTATCGCCGACGCCGCAGCCGAACACGGCGTGCGCACCCTCGTCGACGGCGCTCACGCCCCCGGCCTGGTCCCCGACGCGGCCGCTGTCGCCGGCGGGGACTGGTGGTTCGGCAACATGCACAAGTGGCCGTGCGCACCGCGGGGCTCGGCTCTTCTGGTCACGACGGCGCCCGACCGCGATGAGCTCTGGCCGCTGATCGACTCCTGGGCCGCACGCGAGCCGTACCCCTCCCGCTTCGACACGCAGGGCACGATCGACGCCACCACGTACCTGGCCACCCCGACCGCCATCGACTTCATCGAGAGCGAGTTCGGGTGGGCAGCGGCTCGCACGGCGATGGCGGAGATCGCCGACGCCGGCGCCGAACTGATCGCCGAGGCTCTGCGCCCGTACAGTGACGAGGACCCCCTCACTCCCCTCCCCTCCCCTGTGCCGTCGATGCGCCTCGTGCGCCTCCCGCTCGGCCTGGGCGCGACGAGAGAGGAGGCCGACGCGCTCCGGATGGATCTGCTCGACGAGGTCGGTGTCGAGACGGCATTCACGAGCTTCCGCGGCGTCGGCTACTTCCGACTGTCCGCACACCTCTACAACGAGGCATCCGACTACGAGGCCTTCGTCGAACGCTGCATCCCGCAGATCCTCCGTCGCGCCGGCATCCGCCAGGCCGACTCCCTCGTCCTTCCCTGAGCACGACCGTCCGTCCACCCGACCGCAACACCCACCCCCACCCCCATCGAGAGGCACATCGTGAAGAACAAGATCTTGACGACCGCAGCGGGATTCGGCACCGTCGCCGTCCTCGCACTCACCGGCTGCTCCGCAGGCTCCGGCCCCTCCGACGACGGCTCCGTCCAGCTGCAGATGGTCGAGAGCCTGACCAACCCCGCCCGTACGGAGCTGCTGCGCGGGCTGCTCGACGACTTCGAGAAGGCCAACCCGAAGATCACCGTTACCCTCGTCTCCCCGCCCACCGAGCAGGCCGACCAGAAGATCCAGCAGATGCTGCAGTCCGGCAAGGGCGTCGACGTGCTCGAGGTGCGCGACATCACCGTCGGGCCGTTCGCGAACAACGGCTGGCTGTACGACCTCGGGCCCGACCTGAAGAAGTGGGACGGCTGGGACGCGCTGACCGAGAACGCGCAGTCCGCCTCGGTCGCGGAGGACGGGAAGAGCTACTTCGTCCCCTACGGCTTCTACGGGCTGTCGCTGTTCTACCGCACCGACCTCGTGAAGGATGCCGGCTTCGACGGCCCGCCGCACAGCTGGAAGGACCTGCTGGAGCAGGCGTCGGCGATCCAGGACCCGTCGAACAACATCTACGGGTACGCCTTCCGCGGCGGCCAGAACGCGAACAGCAACGTCGTCGCGGCGATCGAGGCCTACACGATCGACGGCCTCGACACGGAGGACGCGTTCCTCATGAAGGACGGCTCGACGATCTTCGCGGCTCCCGAGGCACAGGATGCCGTCGACGACTACTTCGACCTCTTCAAGGAGGCGTCGCCGCCGTCCGCCGTGTCGTGGGGCTACCCCGAGATGGTCGCCGGGTTCACGAACGGCACAACGGCCTTCCTCCTGCAGGACCCGGAGGTCATCGCGACGGTGCAGGATTCGTCGCTGACCGAGGACCAGTGGGACACCGCCCCGCTGCTCGTCGGCCCGTCCGGCAAGGCCGCGCAGCCCCTCGCCGTCGCCGGCTGGGGCGTCGCGGAGAACAGCGAGAACAAGGAGGCGGCGGTCAAGCTGGTCGAGTTCCTGTCGTCCGCCGAGCCCGCGACCGAGTTCGCGCAGGCCAACAGCCTGGTGCCCATCATCGCCTCCGCCGCAGATGACGACTTCTACTCGTCCGGCCCGTGGACCAGCTACGTCACCATGACCGAGGACCCGGAGACCTACGTCAACGTGCGCCAGCCGCGCGGGGTCAGCTGGTGGACCGAGTGGATCCAGAAGTCCGACCAGGACGTGCAGAACGTGCTGCTCGGCAACATGTCCACGAAGGATCTCCTCGCCTCGTGGGATGCGTTCTGGACCGAGAAGTACGCCGCGGAGAAGGGTTGATCCGTGGCCCGCACCGCTCATGAGGGAGGCTCCGTCGGCACTGCTTCGCAGCAGCCGGCCGGCGGGGCCTCCCCGGCATCGCGTCGCCGCCCCTTCCGGGGTCGCACTGCGCTCACGCTGCTGGCGTTCCTCGCGCCGGCGATCGTCTTCGTCTGCTGGTTCACCTACTGGCCGATGCTGCAGGGCGCCCGCATGGCCTTTCACGACTGGAACCTGTGGGACCTGACGTCGACGCCGTTCGTGGGTTTCGACAACTTCCTCGCCGTGTTCCGGGATCCCGCCTTCCCGACCGTCGCCTGGAACTCGGTGCTCTGGGTGGTCGGCTCGCTCGTGCCGCAGCTCGTGATCGGCTTCCTCATCGCGCTCGCGCTGCGCAAGCGTTTCCGCTTCCGCGGGCTCTACCAGGCGCTGGTGTTCTTCCCGTGGGCGGTGTCCGGCTTCCTGATCGGCATGCTGTTCCGCTGGATGTTCAACGCCGAGTTCGGCGTCGTCAACGACCTGCTCATGAAAGCGGGCCTGATCGACGCCCCGCTGCCGTGGCTGGCAGACCCGAAGCTCGCGATGTTCGCCGTGATCGTCGCGAACATCTGGTACGGCGTGACCTTCTTCGCGATCATGATCCTCGCAGCTCTGCAGTCGGTGCCGGACGAGATGCTGGAGGCGGCGAGCCTCGACGGCGCCGGCAAGGTGCGGCAGCTGTTCTCCATCATCATCCCGTACATCTCGATGACGCTGCTGCTGACGATCCTGCTGCGCGTGATCTGGATCTTCAACTTCCCCGACATCATCTACGCGATGACGAACGGCGGCCCGGCCAACCAGACCCACATCATCACGACCTGGATGATCAACTACACGCAGCAGGGCAACTACGGCATCGCGAGCGCCATCGGGCTCATCGTCGTGGCATTCCTCATGGTCTTCTGCGCGTTCTACCTGATGGCGATGCGGAGAGTGCAGCGATGACCATCACCTCATCCGTCCGGACCGGATCCTCAGTCACGGAGACCCGTCGCATCACGGTCCCCGACCCGAAGGCCGCACCGCGCCCGAAGCCCCGTGTCACGGCGGGCGGTGTGGTGCGTGTCGTCGGCCTGGGGCTGTGGCTGTTGATCACCCTGTTCCCGCTGTACTGGATCACGCTCACCGCGTTCAAGTCGCCGGGGACCATCAACCGCTTCCCGATCGAGTACTGGCCGAGCGAACCCTCGCTGGACAACTTCACGAGCCTGTTCGAGAAGAGCTCGTTCGGGACGTTCCTGGCGAACTCGGCCATCGTGGCGGTGTCGGCCGGCGCGGTGGCGACGCTCATCGCGCTGCTCAGCGCCTACGTGCTGGCGCGGTTCGAGTTCCGCGGCAAGGGGGCGGTGCTCATCGCGTTCCTGTTGACGCAGATGATCCCGGCGTTCATCGCCCTCGGACCGCTGTACTCGATGATGACCGACCTCGGCCTCGTCGACACCAAGCCGGGGCTCATCCTCGTCTACATCGCGATCTGCATCCCGTTCTCCACGGTCATGCTGCGGGGCTTCTTCGAGAACGTCCCCGACGCGCTCGAAGAAGCGGCGATGATCGACGGCTGCTCGCGCCTTGGCGCCCTGTTCCGGGTGCTCGTGCCGGTGATGACCCCCGGCATCATCGCGGCGTTCATCTTCAACTTCGTGAACTGCTGGAACGAGCTGTTCCTGTCGGTCGTGCTGATGAACACCGACGCGAACCGCACCGTGCCATCGGCGCTGAACGGCTTCATCTCCACGTTCAACATCGACTGGGGCTCCATGAGCGCCGCGGCCGTGCTGACGATCCTCCCGACGATGGTGATGTTCGCCCTCGCCAGCCGCTGGATCGTCCAGGGCCTGACCGCCGGCGCGGTGAAGGAGTAACCCAGCGCCGAGACCCACCCCCAACGCCGAGACCCACCCCCGCACACGTCAGCGGGAGTGGGTCTCGGTGTTTCCGATGGGTCTCGGCGTCTGGATCAGGAAGTCAGACGAGCCGGGACTTCGGTGAGACCGAGTAGGTGTTCTCGGCGTCGCGGTTGACCGTGTCGCCGAGAGCCTCGTCGATCGCGGTCATCGTGTCGGCGTCGAGCTTCACACCGGAGGCCTTGACGGTCTCGGCGAGCTGCTCCGGACGGGAGGCGCCGACGAGGGCCGCCGCCACGTTCGGGTTCTGCAGCACCCACGCGATCGCGAGCTGCGGCATCGACAGCCCCGCCTGCTCCGCGATCGGCTTGAGGCGCTGCACCGCGGTGAGGATGTCGTCCTGCAGGAAGCTCTTGATGAAGTCGGCGCCGCTGTGCGGGTCGGTCGCCCGAGAGCCCTCGGGCACCGGCTGACCCGGCAGGTACTTTCCGCTCAGCACACCCTGCGCCATCGGCGACCAGACGATCTGCGAGATGCCGAGCTCCTCAGACGCCGGGACGACCTTGCCCTCGATGACCCGCCACAGCATCGAGTACTGCGGCTGATTGGAGATGAGCTGGATGCCGAGCTGCTTCGCCAGCGCGTGCCCTTCACGCAGCTGCTCCGCGGTCCACTCCGAGACGCCGATGTAGAGCGCCTTGCCCTGACGGACCACGTCGGCGAAGGCCTGGAACGTCTCCTCGAGCGGGGTCTCGTAGTCGAAGCGGTGCGCCTGGTAGAGGTCGACGTAGTCGGTGCCGAGACGCGTCAGCGAACCGTTGATCGACTCGAAGATGTGCTTGCGGCTCAGGCCGGTGTCGTTCGGACCCTTGGGCCCGGTCGGGAAGTAGACCTTGGTGAAGATCTCCAGCCCTTCGCGACGCTGACCCTCCAGGGCCTTGCCGAGCACGACCTCGGCCGCCGTGTTCGCGTAGGTGTCCGCAGTGTCGAAGGTGGTGATGCCGGCGTCCAGGGCGGCGTGCACGGTCTTGACCGCGGCGTCGTCCTCGACCTGCGATGCGTGCGTGACCCAGTTGCCGTAGGTGATCTCCGAGACCTTGAGACCACTGTTGCCGAGATAGCGATAGTTGACCATGGACCAACGCTACTGGCTGCCCGCGCCGGCGGGGCCGGATGGAGGCGGACGGCCTCAGTCGGGCGCTGCGGCACCGCTTCGGCGCGCGGAGACCACGGCCCCCACAGCGACGAGCACGATCCCCGAGAGCACACTCACGGCATAGAGCGGTACAGCCCAGGGCGAGTAGTCGCCCCCGCTGATGCCGAAGGCGTCGGCGAGCCCCATGCCGGCACCGAACGAGGCCGCGAAGTAGCCGATCGCACCCAGCATCAGCAAGGCCAGGAATCCCATCACCGGGACGAGCGGATGCGCGCCCGTGCGGACCACGACGACCGCGAGCACCACGGCGAGTGCGACGCCGATGCCGAGGACGAGAAGAGCCTGACCCGGCATCAGGCTCTCCCCGGCTTCCGACATCGCGAAACGAATCTCGTCGAGCGTTCGACCGGGAGCTGCGGCGAGCGGGTTGAGCACGAGGATCTGCACGGCGGCGAACGCGGCGTAGGCGAGGACGGCGAGCGCGCCGACGATCGAGATCCACAGAGTCCGGCGCTGCATCCGTGTCATGCGGGTCATCCTAGGAACGCATCCCGAGAGTCTCCCGATACTCACGCCACGCCCCACCGAGCCGGCGGATGCCCTCCTCCAGCACATCGTCGGGCGCGGTGAACGGGATGCGGATGTGGTCGTCCGGCGAGACCGACACGGCGAACGCGGCGCTTCCGGCGATCGAGGCGCTGATCACCGGAGCGCACTGGGCACGCACACCGTCCACCGTGGCGCTGATCCGCTCCATCGCCGTCGCCGTCGGCGACGACCCGGTGCTCCGAACCACCCGGATCCGCGACATCGAACCAGAGCAGGCACCACCGATGTCGGAGCGGATTCCTCAGCTCCTCTGAGCACCAGCCGACCGGCGCCCTGCCACGTGGCTCAGCTCAGCCGATCGTCGGACGAACCAGCTGCTCCTGCTCCTCGAGCGTCTGCGCCTGCGCGCGCTTCTCGGCCCGTTCCCGCTCCTGCGCCTCGGCCGCCTCCCGACGTTCCGCGCGCGTCTGCGGCTCGCCGGAACCGGACTCCGCCTGTATCTCCTGGGATTGATCCGTCACGATCTGCGCACGGTCGCGGAACCCCTCGGCCGTCACCTTGTCGAGGGCGACCTGCTTGCGGATCGCGGCGGCCTTCTCGTAGAGACTCGGGTCGCCATAGCTCGTGAGCACCTTGACCAGCACCGGCAGCAGCTCGATCATGAAGAACAGGGCCGCGATCAGGATGTGCGCCCACAGGATCGTGGGCTCCTTCTCGCTGAGTCGGTTCAGTCCGCTGATCTGGCTGAGCAGGCCGACCGCTCCCGCGTTGCCCTGCGCCACGGCATCGGCTCGCGCGTTGTACGCGGCGAGCGCCTGGTCGTAGGAGTCACGAGCCGTCGGCAGCTGCGACTTCGCCTGCTCACGGTTCTGCGCCTCGGACGAGGTGGTGTTCTCCTTGGCCGCGGTGCCGGCGGCGGCGAGCTCCTCGTTCGCGGTGCGCAGCTGTGCGGCGAGCGCGTCGTAGGTCTGCTGTGCTTCGGCGAGCTGGGCCTTGGCGGCATCGGAGCTGGCACCCTGGCCATTGACGCCGGTGCAGCCGGGAACAGTGCCGGCGCCTTCACCGGTCAGCTCGCACTGATACAGCACCCGAGCCTGATCGATCACGGCCTGCTGGGCGGTCATCTTCGCGGTGACGTCATCGACCGTGGCCTGAGCCGCCGACTCGGTGGCCGACGAGGAGTCGGTTCCTGCGACGATGCCCGTGGCCGCCTGGTTCTCGAGCTCGGCGACCTTGGCGGAGGCCGCGTCGAGCGCGATCTTCTCCGGACCGGACTCGAGAGCCTCCTGGTCGGACTGCGACTGGGTGATGTTGGTGGAGGCGACCTCGCGGGCGATGTCGTTGTGGAAGATCTGCAGCACGAGCGGCTCTGCCACGACGAAGCCGATGATCGCAGCCATGATCACACGCGGGATGGCGAGCCCGATGAGGCGCCAGACATTCCTGGTCGAGCTCATGGTCGAGGTGAGGAAGCGGTCGAGGTTGAAGATGATGAGCGCCCAGACCAGCGCCAGCGGCACGGCCAGCCAGACCGCCGCCTGCACGCCGGTGGTCAGGGCGAACAGCATCGAGATCGCGGACACCAGAGCGGTGCCTGCGAGCACGAAGAACATCTGCACGAAGCGGGGCGTCTCACCGGGGACACGGTCGAGGATCTCGCCCTCCGCACCGCCGAGGATCGCGAGGGTGCGAGCGCGCGAGCCGGGAGCGCGGGGGTTCGCGCTTCTTGCGGGGCCGGCGGACACGGGGCGCACGCGCTGGCTTCACCGGAGCGGATGCGTCCGGGGCGGGCTCTGCGGTCTCTTCTGCGGTGACGGCGTCGGCGATCGGGGTCGCCTCGGACGAGGACGCGTCTCGGGCGGCGTCTTCGGGTCCGGTGGGCTCGAACTCGCGCAGGAAGTCGAGGTCATCCGTGACGGCGTCGGGTTCGCTGTCGAGGATGATCCGACCCTGCGAGTCGTAACGACCCGGTCGATGGGCGGAATAGGGCATTCGAACAATCTACGAAAGATCGCCTGTGGAAAACGTGGAAGAGTCCTTTGCGGCCTCTCAGGTTGGCTGCTCCCGTCGCGATATTCCAGCCATCTGCGGCCATTCGGGTGTCATATCGCGACCGGAGCGGCGTCAGAGCAGCCGGTCAAGCGCGGCAGCGTACGTCTCGAGTGCCGCGTCGAGGGTGAAGTGGCCGGCGGCGGCGAGGGTGCCCAGCCCGTGGATCAGTCCCCACAGCGCCACCGCATCGGTCGGACGATCGAGGCCGGCGCCGACGGCTGCCTGGGCGAGCACGGCTTCGAGTCCGTCGATCAGCGGGGCCATCGTGGCCGTGGGCGAGCCGGGGATGCAGACCGTGGGGTCGTACACCGCGTCGAACGCATGCGGATGCTCGACGGCGAAGCGGATGTATGCGCCGCCGCCGGCGGTGAGCGCGGCCTCGGGCGTCGACGCGGACTCGGTCGCCGTACGCACCTGTTCGAGGAGGTCGGCCATGCTGCGTTCGGCGATCGCCTTGAGCAGTCCGAGCCGGTCGGAGAAGTGGTGGTACGGGGCGTTGTGGCTCACGTTCGCGGCGCGTGCGACCTCGCGCAGGCTGATCTCGGCTGCGGGCATGCGTTCCAGCAGCTGCATCGCCGCGTCCTCGAGCGCACGGGCGAGATCGCCGTGGTGATAGCCGTCCTTCGAACTTGACATGAGCAACATCCTCTCCTATCTTGACAGTGTCCACCAGCTTGACACTGTCCAGATAGGAATCAGCCATGCCCGCTCTCGTGATCGACGGCCACCCCGACGCCCGCTCCCTGACCGCGTCGCTCGCGCAGCGCTATGCGGCGGGGCACGGTGACGCACGCGTACTCGCCCTGCGCGACCTCGACTTCGACCCGAGCCTGCGCTTCGGCTACCGCGAGCGCATGACGCTGGAGCCCGACCTCGTCGACGCGAAGCGTGCGTTGCAGGAGGCCGACACCGTGGTCATCGCGACGCCGCTGTGGTGGGGCTCCGTCCCGGCGCTGCTCAAGGGCTTCTTCGACAGGGCCCTGCTACCGCAGCAGGAGTACCGCTACAACAAGCTCGGGCTCCCCGACGGGCTGCTGCCTGCGCGGCACGGCCGGCTGCTGCTGCTCGCGGACACGCCCTGGTTCTTCGCACCGTTCACGGGACTGCCCGCGCAGACCCACGTCGCCCGCGGAACGATGCGCTTCTGCGGGATCCGCTCGGTGCGCACCCATCGCATGCTCGGCGTCAAGGATGCGACGCCCGCGACCATCACCCGGTGGCTCGACCGCGCCGAACGACTCGGCGCCGCTGACGGACGCCGCGACGGCATCCCTCAGGCCGACTCGACGCCTCAGGCCGACTCGACGCCTCAGGCCGACTCGGCGCCTCAGGCCAGTGCGGCGGAAGCCGCCTCGTCCTCGGTCGTCGCGACGAGCTGACCGCACGCCCCGTCGATCTCCTTGCCGCGGGTGTCGCGAAGGGTCGTCGGGATGCCGGCGTCGTTGAGCCTGCGCACGAACTCGTCCGTCACGTCCTTGTCCGACGACGTCCAGATGGACCCGGGGGTCGGGTTGAGCGGGATCGGATTCACGTGCACCCACCCGCGTCCACGCTGGTTGAGCTTGTCCGCCAGCAGGTCGGCACGCCAGGCGTGGTCGTTCATGTCCTTGATCAGCGCGTACTCGATCGAGACGCGACGACCCGTCTTGGCGTAGTAGTCGTAGGCCGCGTCGAGGGCCTCGTCGACCTTCCACCGCGAGTTCACCGGGATGAGCTCGTCGCGCAGATGGTCGTCCGGGGCGTGCAGCGAGAGGGCGAAAGTGACCGGGATGCCCTCATCGGCGAGCTTCTTGATCGCCGGTACCAGGCCGACGGTCGAGACCGTGATGCCGCGAGCGCTCATGCCGAGGCCGTCGGGCTGCGGGGCGACCATCGTGCGCACGGCGTCCATCACGCGCTTGTAGTTGGCGAGCGGCTCACCCATGCCCATGAAGACGATGTTCGAGACACGCTCCATGCTGTGGTCGTCGGCCTTCTTGCCGCCCAGGCCACCCTCGGCGATCAGCCGGTTGGCCCGCACGATCTGCTCGATGATCTCGGCGGTCGACATGTTGCGGGTCAGTCCCGCCTGTCCGGTCGCGCAGAAGGGGCAGTTCATGCCGCAGCCTGCCTGGCTCGACACGCACAGCGTGATGCGGCCGGGGTAGCGCATGAGCACCGATTCGACCAGGGCCCCGTCGTGCAGGCGCCACAGGAACTTGATCGTGTCACCGCGGTCGGTCTCGAGGCGTCGCACCTCGGTGAGCAGCGGCGGCAGCATCCCGGCGACGAGCTGCTCCCTGGTGTCCGCGGGGAGGTCGGTCATCTGCTCGGGGTCCGACGTGTAGTGCCGGAAGTAATGCGTCGCGAGCTGCTTCGCACGGAAGCCGGGCAGGCCGAGCTCCTTCACCTTGTCGATGCGCTCGGCCGGGGTGAGGTCGGCGAGGTGCACGGGGGGCTTCCCGCGCTTGGGGCTCGCGAACTGCAGGAGCGGGCGCCCTTCGGCATCCTTCTGCTGCGTCCAGCCCTCGGTCGCAGGGCGCACCTGCGGCTTCTTGGTCTCGCGGACGGCCCCCGAACGCGACGACGCGGGTGCTGCGGGGCGCGTCTCGCGCGTGCGGGGAGTCTCGGTCATACCTTCCAGGGTACGCGGTGGCGGATGGGAAGACCCCGGGCGCGAGCGGCTGCCTCCCTAGACTGAGGCCATGGATGCCGTGCTGTGGATCATCGCGATCGTCGTCGGCCTGATCGTGGTCGTCGCGGTCCTCGCCGCGGCCGTCCGAGGGATGCGCCCGAAACTCCCGGATCCTCCGGCGTTCTCCACCGCCCCACACACCGCCCCTTCCGCCTCCGCCGCTGCGGCTCCAGGGCTGACCCCGGAGGTCGTCGCCGAGGTCGACCGCCTCGTGGTGGCGGGTCAGAAGATCCACGCCATCAAGCTCTACCGCGATCACTCCGGCGTCTCGCTCAAAGACGCGAAGGACCGTATCGAGCACTGGTCGGTCAGCACGACGGCTCCGCACCCCGCAGCCGTCTCTCACACGACCGCGCCGCATTCGTCGATCACCGCGACCCCGTCGTCGGTCCGCGCCTCGCTGCCGCCGTCGGTGGCCTCCACGATCGACGCGCAGGTCGCGGGCGGCTCGGCCATCGCGGCGATCAAGACCCTCCGCGAGCACACGGGGCTCGGACTCAAGGAGTCCAAGAACGTGATCGACGCCTGGCCGCACACCCACACGTCCTGATCGAGTTGTCATTACAGGCTGCGCCCAGGAGAATGGACGAGCCCGCCCGATGAAGGAGCCCCATGCCCGACCGTCTCGACCGCGCCCGCACGACCGGCATCCTCGCCGTCCTCCGCGCCCCCTCCCCTGAACTGGCCCTCGAGGCCTCGGAGGCGATCATCCGCGGCGGGGTCACGGGCATCGAGGTGACCTTCTCCACTCCCGACGCGCCCGCCGTCATCCGCGAGCTCATCACCCGCCACGGCGACGCCGCCTACGTCGGGGCCGGCACCGTCACCACGGCCGCGCAGGCCGAGCAGGCTGCAGACGCGGGAGCCGAGTTCCTCGTGAGCCCCGGCACCCTGCCGCACCTCACGCGCAGCATGCTCGACACGGGCCGGGTCGTGATGACCGGCGCCATGACCCCGACCGAGGTCATGGGCGCACTCGAGCTCGGCGTCGACGTCGTGAAGATCTTCCCCGCATCGCTCGGTGGCCCGTCGTACCTCGGCGCCCTGCGCGGACCGTTCCCCGACGCCCCGCTGATGCCCACCGGTGGCGTGAACCCCGACAACCTCGCCGCCTGGTTCGCCGCCGGAGCGGTCGCGGTCGGTGCGGGCGGAGACCTCGCGAACGGCGCGTCGATCAAGAACGCCGACTGGACCGACATCGAGCAGCGCGCCGCACGATTCACCGCGGCCCTCACCGCCACGCGCGAGTGACACCACGCGATCGAGCACCGCACACTCCCCATCGTTGGTATACCGGATGCATGGGTGCGCGACGGATGCTGTCGATCGGTGCCGTCGCGATCGCGCTCTTGACCGCGACCGGCTGCACGTCGGCCATGCCTCCGTCGGCACCTGATCCGCGCTCATCGACCCAGGAGCCCGCCATGACCGA
Source organism: Microbacterium sp. Ag1 (assembly GCF_001005635.1). NCBI lineage: Bacteria > Bacillati > Actinomycetota > Actinomycetes > Micrococcales > Microbacteriaceae > Microbacterium > Microbacterium sp. Ag1. The sequence continues at coordinate 71,938 of NZ_LBCR01000027.1, read as the reverse complement.
CGCCACTCGCGATCTGCTCGCCGCCGCAGCGTCCGGAGACGCCTCCGCCGTCAGGAAGGCGATCGACGACGGGGCGGACCTCGAGGCACGGGGGCATGGGGGCATGACCGCACTGATCGTCGCGACGAAGGCAGATCACGTCGACGCGGCGCACGTTCTCATCGACGCGGGTGCGGACGTCAACGCCAAGGACGACATCCAGGACTCCGCCTACCTGTACGCCGGTGCGCGGGGACACGACGAGATCCTCCTGCTGACGCTCGACAACGGCGCCGACCTCGCAAGCACGAACCGCTTCGGCGGCACGGCACTGATCCCCGCCGCCGAACGCGGACTCCTCTCGACCATCGACATCCTGCTGGAGGCCGGTGTCGACCCGAACCACATCAACGACCTGAACTGGACGGCGCTGCACGAGGCGATCGTGCTCGGCGACGGTTCCTCCACCTACGTCGACGTGGTGCGCGCGCTCATCGACGGCGGAGCAGACACGAGCATCCCCGACGGGGACGGCGTGCTCCCGGTCGATCTCGCCACAGCACGGGGCTACGACGCGATCGTCGCCGAGCTCGAACGGTGATCGCCCTCGACCCGTGGGCCTGGGCCGCGCTCGCGGTGGCCGCGGTGACGATCGGCATCTCGAAGACGGCACTGCCCGGCGGGAGCATCCTGGCCATCGCCCTGTTCGCCGCCGTGCTGCCGGCACGCACCTCGACGGCGGCGACCCTCCTGCTGCTGATGGTCGGCGACCTGTTCGCCCTCACCGCCTACCGTCGGCACGCGCACTGGCCGACGCTGCTGCGGCTCGCCCCCGCGGTGATCGCCGGGCTGCTGGTCGGCTTCGCGTTCCTCGCCCTCGCCGGCGACGGGGTGGTCCGTCGGGCGATCGGCGTGATCCTGCTGCTGATGATCGCCGTGACCCTGTGGCGTCGGTGGCGGCAGAGCAGAGCGGACACGGCGGCTCCCCCGTCCAGCGGCATCATCCTCGCGGGCGCCTACGGAACCCTCGGCGGCTTCACCACCATGGTCGCCAACGCCGGAGGCCCGGTCATGTCGATGTACTTCCTGGCCACCCGCACCCCCGTGCAGGTGTTCCTCGGCACATCCGCCTGGTTCTTCGCCATCATCAACGTGATCAAGGTCCCCTTCCTCGCGGGCCTCGGGCTGTTCGAGACGCCCGTTTTGCTGATGGATGCCGCGCTCGCCCCGCTCGTCGTCGTCGGCGCGCTCCTCGGACTGCGAGTCGCCCGCCGCATGAATCAGCGCGTGTTCGACCGCATCGTGATCGCCCTCACCATCCTCGGCGCGGTCTACCTGCTGTTCTGACCACACCCACACCACGCGCCCTCACCCCCCTCCCGCCAAGACGGAGACGAACCGAAACGGAGACGAACCAGGTTCAGTGCGGCGTGGCGTCGCCCGACACGCGGCCCTGACGTCGGATGGTCTCTGTTTCGGCCTCCGACTTCGGGCAGCTGGGGCAGCAGGGAAGCTCAGTCGAGGAAGATGTCCGGGAACAGGGCGGTGTCGGGGGTGCCGGGGATCGCCGCATAGCGGGAGAAGTCGGTCACACCGTCGGCTTCGAGCACGTCCTCCACGATGAGGGTCTGCCCCGTGTACGACGCGGCGGGCTTGAGCAGCACGGTATAGGCGGCGTCCGCGTAGATGTCGGGCGTGCGGCTCGCGGCCATGACCTTGTCGCCGCCGAGCAGGTTCTGCACCGCGGCAGTGGCGATCGTGGTGCGCGGCCAGAGCGTGTTGGCGGCGATCCCGTCGCGGGCGAACTCGGCGGCGAGGCCGAGCGTCGCCATGGTCATGCCGAACTTCGCGAGGGTGTAGCCGGTGTGCGCGCCCAGCCACTTCGGGGACGGATTGAGGGGCGGCGACAGCGAGAGGATGTGCGGGTTCTCGGCATCCTTCAGGATCGGCACCGCCGCGCGGGAGAGCATGAACGTCCCGCGCACGTTGACGTCCTGCATCAGGTCGTACTTCTTGGCGCTCAGGTCGAGCGAGCGGGAGAGATCGATGACGCTGGCGTTGTTGATCACGATGTCGATGCCGCCGAACTCACCCTGCGTCTTCAGGACCGCTTCGGTGATGTCGTCGTCGTCGCGCACATCGCCGACGATCGGGAGAGCCTGGCCGCCCGCCGCACGGATCTGCTCGGCGGCGGTGTGGATCGTGCCCTCGAGCTTCGGATGCGGGGTGTCGGTCTTCGCGAGCATGGCGATGTTCGCACCGTCGGCGGCGGCTCGCAGCGCGATCGCGAGGCCGATGCCGCGGCTGCCGCCCGACATCAGGATGGTCTTGCCTGCAAGGGACATGTGTTCTCCTGGGTTCTCGATCGCGAAGGGGAGGGACAGCCGCGGGGTCAGCGCGGCGCCATGCGGATGGCGCCGTCGAGGCGGATGGTCTCGCCGTTGAGGTAGCCGTTCTCGACGATCTGCTGCACGAGGGCGGCGTACTCGTCGGGGCGGCCGAGACGGGACGGGAAGGGCACCTGCTGACCCAGGGAGTCCTGGGCCGCCTGCGGGAGGCCCATCAGCATCGGCGTCTCCATGATGCCGGGGGCGATCGTGCAGACCCGGATGCCGTAGCGGGCGAGCTCGCGCGCCACCGGAAGGGTCATCGCGTGCACGCCGCCCTTGGACGCGGAGTACGCGGGCTGGCCGATCTGCCCGTCGAACGCGGCGACGCTCGCGGTGTTCACGATGACACCGCGTTCCTCGTCGTGCAGCTCGTTCTTCGCGATGACGGCGGAGGCCTGGGAGATGACGTTGAACGTACCGACGAGGTTGATCCGGATCACGCGCTCGAAGTCGGCGAGCACGGCCGGGTTGCCCTCACGGTCGAGCACCTTGGCGGGTGGGGCGATCCCGGCGCAGTTCACGACGACGCGCAGCGGTGCCGCCGACTGCGCGGCCGCGACGGCCGCCTGCACCTCCTCGGCGTTCGTGACGTCTGCCGCGACGAAGAGACCGCCGAGCTCGTCCGCGACCTCGGCGCCCTTCGATGAGGCGAGGTCGATGATCGTGACGTGCGCGCCCGCTGCGACCAGTCGTCGCGCCGTGGCGAGCCCCAGCCCGGAGGCTCCGCCGGTGATGAGTGCACCCTGTCCACTGATCTGCATCTGATGTTCTCCTTCGAACGCCGTCGTGCGACATGCCGTGATGGAACGCAGTATCAGCCTACGTGGTTCCTGGTATCACCACGACTCTGAGCAACTGCGTCGCGACCGAGCCTAGTTCCCGTCTCCCGCTCGAAGGAACGCGATAGGTCGTGGGAGTAGGATCCGGAGAATGCGCCGCCCGCCCGGGATCCACCGATCCACGGCGACTGTCGACCAGCCGGTGATAATGCGCCTCATTACCACCGTGAGCCTGGCGCTCCTGCTCCTCTTCGCCTTCGCGGTGACCGCACACGGCGATGCCGGGGAGAACGGCGCGGCCCCCTCGCTCGCCGCCGCGGCCATCGATGCGTTCGACGACACCGCCGCGATCGGCGCCGACGCCGAAACGGACGAGGCCCAGGCCCAGGCCGCATTGCCGGTCGCCGTCACGAGCACCCTCGTCGGTGCCGCACTCTGCATTCTCGGGGTGCTGTGCGGCCTCGCCGCGATGCTCCTGCTTTCTCGCGTCCTCGGGCGCCCCGGACAGTTCTCGACCCTCCGGGAGACACCGCGCGCGCTGCGCTCAGATCCGGCTTCTCCCCTGCACCCCTGCGGGACCGCGGTCTCCCTGATCCGGCTGGGTCTCTCCCGAACCTGATCGTCGAAGGGCCGTCACCAGAACGGCGTCTTCCGCCGGTGTCGCGCGGCTCCAAGGCTTCCTGCCTCGAGGGGCCACGCCCCGACACCCGGATCGCGCCCGCTCCCACGCCCACTCCCGCTCCCGCACCGAATCCCGCGACCCCCTCGTGACGACATCCGAGGCCACGCCCGCGCTCACCCCTTCGAAGGAGACCCCATGAAACGCACATCGAACGACGGCGAACCGCTCGCTCCAGACAGGCGAGGACGGTGAGCCGGCCGGTCGGCACCGCCTCTCGGCCGGTCCGCACGGCGATCGCTGCAGCCGCTCTCAGCGCCCTGATCGTGTTCATCGGTGCGGAGTCGGCAGCGGCCGGGGAGCAGCGCAGTGTCGTCGACACTCAAAGCCGCACAGCGACCACCGCTCCGACTCCCACCCCGACCTCCACTCCCACTCCCACCACCGGCACCACGCATGAACAGCAGAACGGCGAACAGCCGGTGGAGCGCACCGATCTCGGCTTCCTCGGCGTCGCCTTCCTCTTCGGGATCGGTTTCCTCCTCGCTGCAGGAGCGCTCGGCATTCTCGTCTCAGGGCGCGCGCGGCGTCGGCGCGACCGCGCGGACGCCGCTGCGAGGGAAGAGGGTTCCGATGTCGCGTGAGAACAGTCCCCGGTACGGGATCGCCTTCGTCGTCGCCGGCATCGTCGTGCTCATCGACCAGACGAGCAAGGCCGCCGCGATCGCAGGACTCAGCCGGACGGAGCGGATACCCCTGCTGGGGGATGCGCTGGGCCTGCAGCTCGCCTTCAACCCCGGCGCGATCCTGTCGCTCGGGTCAGGGGCGACGTGGGTGCTGACCGTGGTGGGCGTGGCTGCGGTGGCCGCGCTGTTCGTCGCCGCGACTCGCGCGCGCACGAGGGGACGGGCCTGGGGGTGGGGCTTCATCCTCGGAGGTGCCATCGGGAACGTGCTCGATCGTCTGCTCGCACCCCCCGGATTCGGTCGCGGTCACGTCACCGACTTCCTCGCCTACGGGAACTGGTTCATCGGGAACCTCGCCGATGTCGCGCTCGCGATCGGGGGTGTCGTCCTCGTCGTCGGGCTCTTGCTCGACCAGCGTGCGGCAGCGCGGACGACGCAGACCATCGACCGGCCGGACGGCTCGCGCGAGGACGCGGCCGGATGAACGACTGGATGCCCGATGCCCCGCCGACCTTCGCAGACTTCCTCACACCGATCGTCTTCAGTCCGGCCGCTGGGCCGTTCCCCCTCCTACCCCTGGTCGCGGTAGTGCTGGCGGTCGCCTATCTGGCCGGGACCCTCCGGTTGTGGCGGCAGCACCGTCGGTGGCCCGTCTGGCGAACCGTCGTATTCCTCCTGGGGTGCATCGCGCTCGCCGCCACCACGGGCCTCGGGGTCGAGGTGTACGGCTATGCCCTGATGTCGGTGTTCATGTTCCAGCAGCTCACGCTCATGATCGCGATCCCTCCGCTGCTGGTCCTCGGCTCACCGGGCACGCTCCTCCTGCGGGTGACACCGCACCGCGGGCTGGGCGCCGTCGTGCTGCGTATCGCGCACGGAGGGCTCCGCAGCGGGATCGCCCGGTGGATCCTGAGCCCGTGGATCGCGCTGCCGATGTACCTGATCGCGTTCTACGGGCTGTACCTGGCCGGTCTCGCCGACCGTGTGCTCGCAGCACCCGGAGGCCACCTCGCTCTGGAGGTCGGGTTCCTCGTCATCGGGATCCTCTTCGCCATCCCGGTACTGAGCTCCGATCCCCTCCCGGTGCGGCTCGGGCACGGCGGTCGCGCCCTGGACGTCTTCGCCGAAGCGGCCCTGCACGCGTTCTTCGGCGTCTTCCTGATGATGGCGACCACCATGCTCGTCGACCACTTCGTCGCACCGACTCTGGCGCTAGGGATGAATCCGCTCGAAGACCAGCAGCTGGCCGGCGGGCTGGCATGGTCGTACGGCGAAGCCCCGACCCTGCTGATGCTCGTCTACGTGATGCACCGGTGGTTCCGCGACGACACGGCACGCGCCGCCGCGGCCGATCGCTATGCCGATGCGCACGGCACCACTGAGCTCGACGCCTACAACGCCTATCTGGAGGGCCTCCGTGACGACCGCCGCTGAGCCGGTGCGGTGCCCGTCGGGCAGGATGGACGGATGAGCATTCCCTCCGCTTACCTCGACGTGCCGATGAAGGTTCGCGAGCTCGCGCGCGGTGCCGCGCTCGAGCCGGTCTGGCTCAACGGGATCGGCGGGCTGACCTTCCGCACCGACGACGGGCGGTACATCAAGTGGGGTCCGCTCGACGACGAGGCGAACATGCGCGACGAAGCCGAGCGCATGAGGTGGGCACGAACGTGGATCCCCGTACCGGAGGTGATCGAGCAGGGCCAGGACGACACACACGAGTGGCTCGTCACGGTCGCGATCGATGCCCGCAGCGCCGTCGACCCCCGCTGGGCCGACCAGCCGGAGACCGCGGTGCGAGCGGTCGGGGTCGGCCTGCGGATGCTGCACGATGCCCTGCCGGTGGCCGAGTGCCCCTGGGAGTGGAGCACGCAGTGGCGGATCGCCAACGCCGCCGATCGCGGCACGGTCGTGCCAGAGGATCTGCTCCAGGAACCGTCGATCGACCGGTTGGTGGTGTGCCACGGCGACGCCTGCATGCCGAACACGCTTCTCGACGCGGAAGGCCGGCCGGCCGCCTTCGTGGATCTCGCCGCTCTCGGTGTCGCCGACCGCTGGGCCGACATCGCCGTGGCCTCGATGAGCACGATGTGGAACTTCGGCGAAGGCTGGGAGGACACACTGATCGAGGCCTACGGCGTCGACCCCGATCACGAGCGCCTCGAGTACTACCGTCGACTCTGGAACGAGACGTGAGTATCGTGCCCGACGATCGGCCGCGTGTGCTCGGTCCGGTCGTCGACGACATGACCCGGTGCGTGCACTATCAAGGCCCGACCGACATCATCGCGATCCGCTTCGCCTGCTGCGGCGAGTACTACCCGTGCCACCGCTGCCACGAGGAGACCGTGAAGCATGCGGCGCAGCAATGGGCGGCCCATGAGCGCGACAGACGGGCGATCCTCTGCGGTGCGTGCGGGCATGAGCTCACGATCGCCGAGTACTTCGCGGCGACGGCATGTCCACGGTGTTCGGCGCTGTTCAACGAGCGGTGCGCACTGCACCGTGAGCACTACTTCCAGCTCGACCGGAGCTAGCTCCAGACGAAACGGAACGTCCCGACGAGCACGGCGGCGGCGAGCGCAAGTGCCATGATCGCGATTCCGCCGATCACCGCCACCGCATCACGCGGGTGCAACCGGGAGGGACGCGACCAGGTGCGCGGAATGCCGGAGCCGAAGCCCCTGGCCTCCATCGCGAGCGCCAGCTTCGAGCCGCGCCGCACCGCGAACACGAGCAGCACGAACGCCATCGAGAAGAACCGTCGCAGCACACCCCGGTCGCCCACACCGCGCGCGCGACGGGCCAGGCTCATGGTGCGCCAGTCATCGAGGAATAGCCCCAGCATGCGCGTTCCCGCGAGGATGCCGAGCACGAAGCGGCTCGGGAGCTTGGCCACCTGCGCCAACGCGTCGGCGAGCTCGGTCGGGTCGGTGCCGCCGAACAGCAGGATCGTGGGGAGTCCGAGCGCGATCACTCGCAGACTCACCGCGATCGCGAGCGTGATGGAGTCGTCGCTGATCGTCGCGAAGCCGAACGTCCAGTAGATGCGCCCTGCCGGTTCCGCATACAGCAGCATGCTCACACCGGCGATCGGGGCGAAGATCACGACCGGCAGCAGGCGCTTCAGCACCGTCGACAGACGCAGCCCCGTCAACGGTAGGCAGAGCAGCTGCAGGACGATCGCTGCCAGCGCGCTCGTGATGTCGATGGAGGCGAACAGCGGCACGGACAGCAGCAGGGCGAGCAGCAGCTTCGTCACCGGGTTCACACCGTCGAGCCAGACCGGGCGCACGGTCTCGGTCGCCGTCACGACGACGACCCCAACTCGATGCGATGACCGCCCAGGTGTCGGATCACCGCGTCGTCGTGCGTGACCGCGATGATCGACCGGCCACGCGCGATCTCCTCCTGCAGCAGGGCGACGAGCGAGATCCACCCGCGGCGGTCCTGTCCGAACGTCGGCTCGTCGAGCACGATGACCTCCGGCGCCCCGGCCAGCACGGTGGCGACCGACAGCCGCCGCTTCTGCCCTCCGGAGAGCGTGAACGGGTTGGCGAGGGCGAGCGGGGCGAGGCCCAGGCGTTCGAGAAGACCGTCAACGACCGTATCCGTCTTCGCCTGATCCCAGCCGAGCGCCCGTGGCCCGACCGCGAGCTCATCGCGAAGGGTCTGGGCCAGGAACTGGTGCTCCGGCTCCTGGAACACCATCCCGATGCGGGTGAGCAGCTCGCGCGAGGTCCAGCGGATGGGGCGCGTGCCCTTGCGCCCCGCCAGCTCCGGTGCCGACCGCACCTCTCCCGCCTGCTCCGGGATGAGCCCGGCGAGCGTGAGGGCGAGCGTCGACTTGCCGGCGCCGTTCGGCCCGGTGATCACCGTCGCGTTCGCCCGCGGCACGCGCAGGTCGAGCCCGCGCTGCACCGGCGCTCCATGCTCCCGTCCGATCGTCAGGTCGGACGCGGTGAGCGCGTCCGGTGCCGACACCTGCTCCAGCACGGGCAGGTCGATCCCCCGGTCGGGCACCCACACCCCGGCGTCCGCCAGCACGTCGCCGTATGCCGCGAACACCTGGGCCGGTTCCCCGTCGGCGAGCAGTCCGCCGTCGGCCGCGAGCACGATCACGCGCGTCATCAGATCGACCCAGATCGGTGTGCGGTGCTCGACGACGATCAGCGTCGCACCGGTGGAGGCGACGGCATGTTCGACGCTCGCCCGCACCTCGCGCACACCCTCGGGGTCGAGGTTCGCCGTCGGCTCGTCGAGCAGCAGCAGCCCTGGGCGCATCGCGAGCACACCGGCGAGCACCAGTCGCTGCTTCTGTCCGCCCGACAGGGCCTTCGTGGGGCGTTGCAGCGGCACATCGAGCCCGACGGCATCCAGCGCCTCCGCGACGCGACCGGGGATCTCGGATGCGGGCACACCGAGGTTCTCGCACCCGAACGCCACGTCGTCGCCGACCTTCGACAGCACGATCCCCGCATCGGGGTCCTGCAGGACGAGGCCCACCTGACCGTGCCGGGATTCGGGGGCGGCACCGTCGATGTGCAGCGACCCGGTTCGCACCCCTTCGTCGTCGCCGCCGAGGACCCCGGCCAGGCCCGCGAGCAGCGTCGACTTCCCGGCACCGGAGGCGCCGAGCAGCAGCACCCGCTCACCCGGTTCGATCGTGAACGAGACGTCCTCGACGGCGGGGAGCTTCCGACCGGCGTACCGCCAGCCCCAGCCCGCAGCCTGCACGCGGGCCGGGGCGGCGATGGTCACGGTCAGACCTCGCGCACGTGCTCTCGCCCGACGGCGAAGCGGTTCAGTGCACCGGTGACCGCCAACGCGCGCACCAGCAGCCAACCGACGACACCCGCCAGGATCGCCCCGGAGACGACAACGCTGACCAGGTAGATCGTGTTGAACTCGACGGACTTCAGGATGTTGGGCGAGCTGCCGTAGAACAGCTCGAACACCCAGGCAGCCACCGCTGCACCGACACCGGCGAGCGCGGCGACCGCGATCCCGAAGCGCCGGTAGAAGAACAGGGCGAAGATGATCTCCGCGCCGAGTCCCTGCACGATGCCGGACAGCACGGTCGAGACGCCCCACACGTTGCCGATCAGCATCGACACGATCGCTGCGACGAGCTCGACGACCAGCGCCGCACCGGGCTTGCGGATGACGAGGCCGCCGACGACGCCGCCCAGCAGCCAGATGCCGACGGCGATACCGCCCAGTCCCGGCGTCAGAGCATCGGCCGCACCGAACCAGGCGTAGCCGATCGTGTTCCATCCCCAGAACACGAGGCCGATCGCGACGCCGAGGACGGCGGCAACGACGATGTCGACGACGCGCCAGCGCCAGATCGATGTGCGGTGCGGATCCTGTGCGGCGGCGGATGCCTGCTGCGTGGATGCGGACGTGGGCGTACTCATCTGAACTCCTCCCTGCGCTGGCATGACCCAGATCAGGTTCGACGGTCGAAGCGCGATTCGCTCCCTCTCAGCCCGGCTCGCCGGACTCCCGTGGTTGTGCTGACGATCCTACCGTCGGCGACACCCCCGTGGCGACAGGGCCCGGCGCCGCGGAACACGCGCGGGATTGGGTACCGTAAACGAGTGACCGCATCAGATCCCGCCGACGAGGCGACGGGCGTCGTCGGCGACGACGGCCCTGCCCCCGCCGACACCGCCGACACCGCGACAGGCGGATCGGTGCTGACGGCCGAGCAGACGTCGCCTGGAGCGGATGCTCCGGGGACGGTCGTAGACCCGGAGCCCGTCGTAGACCCGGAGCCCGTCGTAGACCCGGAGCCCGTCGTTCCACCGGAGGCCGTCGTTCCACCGGAGGCCGTGAGCGCCCCGGAACCGGCCACCCCCGCGCTGACGAAGCCGCCGTTCATCCCTCGCGACCGCACGGTCTCGGATCCTTCCGGCGAACTCACCGCGTCGGAGACAGCCGCGCCCCAGTGGGCCGACGACACCACGACGGCCACCGCTCTCACCTGGGTCGACGCCGCGACCGTCGCCGAGCACACCGCCACGGCCACTCTCGACGACACCTCGGAGGCCGAGCGATCGAGCGGTCTGCTGCGCGGTGCGCGTCTTCGCCCCGCCATCGCCCGCCCGGTTGTCCTGGTCCCGCTGGCCACGCTCGCCGGTCTCGTCGCCGTCTACGCCGGCACCACACTGCTCTGGCCCCTCCACGAGGTGCCGCCGACGGTGCAGTCGGTCGAGTTCGCGACGACTCCCGCCGCTGCCGCCGCCGTGACCTGGCCGACCGAGGGTGCGGGTGCCGTCGGCATCGCGGGCATGACGACGGCGGCTTCGGTGCCCGACGCCGTGAGCATCGCGAGCATCACCAAGGTCGTCAGCAGTCTGATGGTGCTCGACCGCATGCCGCTCGCTGTCGGGGAGCAAGGACCCGAGTTCTCGTTCACCCGCGCCGACAGCGTGAAGTACTGGGACTACCGGCGCAGTGACCAATCCGCCCTCGACGTGCCCATCGGCGGAGTGCTCACGGAGTACCAGCTGTTGCAGGGGACGCTCATGGGTTCCGCGAACAACTACATCGATCGGCTCGCGACCGAGATCTGGGGCTCCGAGCGCGAGTTCGCGAGGGCTGCAGAGGTGTGGTTGCGCGAACGTGGCCTGACCGGAATCACCGTGGTGACCCCCTCCGGCTTCGACGAGCGCAACGTGGCCACGCCCGAGGCCCTGGTGGCGCTCGGCGAGCGTGCGATGCAGAACCCGGTCTTCGCCGAGATCGTCGGCACCAAGTCCGTCGACCTCCCGGGTGCGGGCACCGTCGTGAACACGAACGGCATGCTCGACGATCCCGGTGTCGTCGGCATCAAGACCGGCACCCTGGTCGGCTGGAACCTTCTCACCGCGAAGGACCTCGTGATCGGTGACACCACGGTGCACCTGTTCGCCGCGGCGCTGAATCAAGCCGGAGACGACGAGCGACTCGCTCTCACGCGTTCCCTGTTCGCCGAGGCGGAATCCGCACTGGAGGCGCAGGCGCCGGCCGTCGCGAAGGACACCGTGGTCGGCAGCGTCACGACTCCGTGGGGCGAGCAGGTCGACGTCATCACCGAATCCGACGCCGATGTGGTGCTCTGGAACAGCGCGACCGCGACCGCCGCGACCGCCTTCGACCTCGGCGAAGAACGCGAACAGGGTGACACGGTGGGCACGCTGACCACGGCAGGACCGGTCAACACCACGACGACTCCGCTGGTGCTGGCCGCGGATGTCGAGGGGCCGAGTCCCTGGTGGCGTCTGACCCACCCGCTCGAGCTGCTCGGGATCAGAGCCGACCAGCCCTGACGCACTCCCCGGCGATCGCCTACGACGACGCCCCACCCCGCGTGAGCGGCGGTGGGGCGTCGTGCGTTGATGCCGTAGGTCAGGAGCGGTGATCGGAGCCGTCAGCGCCGTCTTCCAGCAGGGCCTGCGCCGCGGCCGTCTCGGCTGCCGGCACCTGTGCGCCGACGGACGCGCCGGCCACAGCGGCTGCAGCCTCCGCGCGCGCAGCATCGGTGTCGCCCGCTTCGCCGGTGACGACGACCGGCGTCGTTCCCGTGAGCGCGTCTTCGGCGTCGATGTCGGTCGCGGCCTGCTCGAACTGCGACTGGTACAGACGCCAATAGGCGCCCTGCGCGGCGATGAGCTCGTCGTGCGTTCCCTTCTCCACGATGTCGCCGTGCTCCATCACCAGGATGAGGTCGGCATCGCGGATGGTCGACAGTCGGTGCGCGATCACGAACGACGTGCGCCCCTCTCGGAGCGCGGCCATCGCGTGCTGCAGCAGCAGTTCGGTGCGGGTGTCGACCGCCGACGTGGCCTCATCGAGGATGAGGATCGACGGCTGTGCGACGAACGCCCGCGCGATGGTGATGAGCTGACGCTCACCGGCCGACACGTTCGCTGCATCCTCGTCGAGCACCGTGTCGTATCCCTCGGGGAGGGCGTGCACGAAGCGGTCGACGTAGGTGGCCCTGGCTGCGGCGAGGACCTCTTCATCGGTCGCGGTCGAGCGACCGTAGCGGATGTTCTCGCGGATGCTGCCGGCGAACAGCCACGGGTCCTGGAGCACCATGCCGGTGCGCGAACGCAGCTCGTCGCGGGTCACCTCGGCGATGTCCTGCCCGTCGAGCATGATCCGTCCACCGCTGAGCTCGTAGAAGCGCATGATCAGGTTGACCAGCGTCGTCTTGCCCGCACCGGTCGGACCGACGATCGCGACGGTCTGACCCGGCTCCACCCGGAACGACAGATCACGGATGAGCGGACGATCCGGCGTGTACGAGAACGCGACGTTCTCGAACTCGATGACGCCCTTGCCCTCCACGAGCTCGGGAGCATCGGCGTCGTCGGCCTCCTGCTCCTCGGCGTCGAGCAGTTCGAACACACGCTCGGCGGAGGCGGTCCCGGACTGCACGACAGCGGCCATTCCGCCCAGCTCGGACAGCGGCTGCGTGAACTGCTGCGAGTACTGGATGAACGCCTGCACGTCACCGAGGCGGAGCTGACCGTTGGCGACCATCAGACCACCGAGCACCGCGATGCCCACGTAGCTGAGGTTCCCGACGAACATCATCGCCGGCATGATGATGCCGGAGAGGAACTGCGCCTTGAAGCTCGCCTGGAACAGCTCTTCGTTCTCGTCCTGGAACTTGTCCAGTGCGTCCTTCTCGCGACCGAAGACCTTCACCAGCGCGTGGCCAGAGAACGCCTCCTCGACACGGGCGTTGAGCCGGCCGACCTTGCGCCACTGCGTGCCGAAGGCCTTCTGCGACCGCGGTCCGATGATGCCGAAGATCACGCCCATGAGAGGCAGCGTGATGAGGGCCACGAGGGCGAGCTGCCATGAGATCGAGAACATCATCACGAGCACGCCGATCACGGTGAGCACCGAGGTGAGTGCGCCCGAGAGCGACTGCTGCATCGTCTGCGTGATGTTGTCGATGTCGTTCGTGACGCGCGAGATCAGCTCGCCGCGCTGCACCTTGTCGAAGTACGCCAGGGGCAGGCGGTTGATCTTCGCCTCGACCGATTCGCGCAGTCGCCACATGGTGCGCACCATGATCACGTTGATGACGTAACCCTGGATCCAGGTGAGGAAGGCGGCGGCCACGTAGATGCCGAGCACGGCGGCGATGACGAGCCGCAGCGCGTCGAAGTCGATGCCCTGGCCGACCGTGAAGTCTCCCAGCGCGCCGACCTGGTTCGCGAAGTCGTCCTGTCCGCCTGCCCGCAGCGCGTCGACCACCACGTCCTGCGACGTGCCGGCGGGGAAGCCGGGGAAGCCGTCGGTGGGCTGACCGAGCTGGATGGAGATGAAGCCCTTGTAGACGAGGTTGGTCGCCTCGGCGAGCACCTTGGGCGCTGCGACCGTCAGGACCACGCCGATCGCGCCGAGGATCGACACGAAGACGAACCAGATGGCCGAGGGCTTCAGCAGCCCGATCATGCGCGCGAAGCTGGGGCCGAAGTTGTCGGCCTTGCCCGGTGCGACGCTGTCCCAGTCGCCGGAGTTCTGACGCGCCTGCTCGGCGAGCTCGGCCTCGTACTTCTCCTCGGCGGTCAGCTCGACCTCGGCGACGGACGAAGCCGCCTTGCCGCGGCCCCGCTTGGCCTTGCGCTGGTCGTCGTTCTGCGCGCTCATGCGTCCACCCCCAGCTGCGATTCGACGATCTCTCGGTAGGTGTCGCTCGTCTCGAGCAGCTCCTCGTGCGTGCCGACGCCCACCATGGTGCCGCCGTCGAGCACGACGATGCGGTCGGCGTCCGTGATGGTGGAGATGCGCTGGGCGACCACGATCTTCGTGACGTGCGGGAGTTCCCGCCACAGCGCTTGGCGGAGCCGCGCGTCTGTCGTCAGGTCGAGGGCGGAGAACGAGTCGTCGAAGACGAGGATCTTCGGCTGGTGCACGATCGCGCGGGCGATCGCGAGCCGCTGACGCTGACCGCCGGAGACGTTCGTGCCGCCCTGGGCGATGCGGGAGTCGAGACCGTCCGGCATCTCCTCCACGAAGTCACGACCCTGTGCGATGTCGAGCGCGTGCCACAGCTCTTCGTCGGTGGCCTCTTCACGGCCGTAGCGCAGGTTGGACGCGACGGTGCCGGTGAAGAGGAACGGACGCTGCGGCACCAGGCCGATGCTGTCCCAGAGCGACTCGACGTCGGCCTCGCGCACATCGGTGCCCCCGACGTGCACGGATCCGCCCGAGACGTCGAAGAGACGAGGGATGAGGGAGATCAGCGTCGTCTTTCCCGAACCGGTCGAGCCGACGATCGCGACCGTCTCGCCCGGCTGCGCGGCGAAGCTGATCCCGGTGAGAACCGGCGAGTCGGCTCCGGGGTAGGTGAACTCGACGTCGTCGAGCGCCACGGATCCGGGGACCGGGAACGCGGTGACGCCGTTCTCCGGACGCACGAGGGTGGACTCGGAGTCGAGCACCTCGCCGATGCGCTCGGCCGAGACTGCGGCGCGCGGGATCATCATCGCCATGAAGCTCGCCATGATGACGCCGCCCATGATCTGACCGATGTACTGCATGAAGGCGAACAGCGTGCCGACCTGCACCGTGCCGTTGTTCACCTCGATGCCGCCGAACCAGATGACCGAGACGACCGTGACGTTGAGGATGAGCATGAACAGCGGGAACAGCAGCACGAAGAGCGAGCCGACCTTGCGGCCCACGACCATGATGTCGGTGTTCGCCCCGCGGAAGCGCTCCTCCTCGATGCGCTCGCGCACGAAGGCACGCACCACGCGGACGCCCGTGAGCTGCTCGCGCATGATGCGGTTGACGTTGTCGAGCTTGCCCTGGTAACTGCGGAACAGCGGCACCATGCGGCCGATGACGAGGGCAGCCAGGATGAGCAGCAGCGGCACCGAGACGGCGATCAGCCAGCTGAGTCCGACGTTGGTCTGGACCGCGAAGAAGATGCCGCCGATCGCGAGCAGCGGTGCCGTGACGAGCATGGTCGCGCCCATCATGGCCAGCATCTGCACCTGCTGCACATCGTTCGTGTTGCGGGTGATGAGCGAACCGGCACCGAACTGCGACACCTCACGCTCGGAGAAGCCGCTGACCTTGCCGAAGACGTCGGCGCGGATGTCGCGCCCGGCACCCATCGCTGCACGCGCGGCGAAGTAGGTCGCGGTGACCGAGGCGATGATCTGCCCCAGCGAGACCGCGAGCATGAACAGACCGGTGCTCCAGATGTAGCCGGTGTCGCCCCGGGCGACGCCCTTGTCGATGATGTCGGCGTTCAGGCGCGGGAGGTAGAGGGTGGCTGCCACGCTCGCGAGCTGGAACACCAGCACGGCGAGCAACAGCCATCGGTATCGGGAGAGATAACGGAGGAGGATTTTTCCCAGCACAGGCGGACTTTCTAGGAAGGATGAAACGGCGGATTTCTCGGCAGACGGATGCCGACCGACAATCGGCCACAAGACAGAGTGCCACGATCCGCGGACATTCGTATCCCCCTCATGGTGGACCTTCGCTCACAGCGAACCGCTTCCCGCCCCGATCTGCGGTTTCTGCACGCGGGCGAACAAGTGCGGCTGATTGCAGCGCACTGCGGAACCGCGACCCGCCCTGACCCCGAGGGCCCTTTCTGACCCCGAGGGCTCAGAACAACGTGGGCTGCGGGACGTAGTCGCGCGCGGGGGCGCCGGCGTCGGGCGCGAGCTCGGCGAGCGTGGGCGGGTTCCACTTCGGATCGCGGTCCTTGTCGACGATCTGCGCTCTGATGCCCTCGACGAGGTCGGGATGCTCGTTCACGAACCACATCACGCGACGGTACTCGCCCTCCAGGGCCGCGCGGAGCCCCGGCAGGTCGCGCGCCTCGCGGACGGCGTCGAGCGTCACGGTGAGCCCGGTGGGCGCGAGGTCTTCGAGCAGGTCAGCGGTCGCCGCCGCCTCCGTCGTCCCCTGAGCTTTCAATCGTTCGACGATCTCGCTCACGGTGGGGGCGGAGAAGGCCTCATCGATCCACGCGCGCGCGTGCGGGAGCTGCGAGGGCTCCGGGGTCTCGTCGAACAGCAGCACGATCTCACTGGGACCGGTCGGGTCGGCACGGAAGGCGAGGGCCTCGCGCAATGCGTCCAGACGGTCGGATGGCACGAAGTGATCCGCGAAGCCGAGGTAGACGGCATCAGCGCCGCTCATGGTGGATCCGGTGAGACCGAAGTACTCGCCCAGGCGCCCAGGAGCGCGGCCGAGCAGCCAGGTTCCCCCGACGTCGGGAGTGAATCCGATACGGGTCTCCGGCATGGCGAGCTTGGAGCGTTCCGTGACGATGCGGATCGCGGCGTGGCCGGCCAGCCCGATGCCACCACCCATCGTGATGCCGTCGGCCAATGCCACCACGGGCTTGGGATACTCGGCGATCATGGCGTTCAAGGCGTACTCCGCACGGAAGAACTCCGCCGTCTGGTCAGCCTGACCCGCGACGATCTGCCCATGCAGAGCGCGCACGTCTCCTCCCGCGCACATGCCGCGCTCGCCTGCCCCGTCGAGCAGCACGATCTGCACGTCGGTGTCGTCACGCCAGGCGTTCAGGACCGCGGTGAGGCTCTCGATCATGTCGACGTCGAGCGCGTTGATCGCCTCCGGACGGTTGAGGGTGAGTCGTCCGAGCGCGCCTTCGGTGCGGACGAGGATGCGGTCTGCAGCGTGGGATTCGGTCACGCTCGCCAGGCTACCCCTTCCGGGAAGGGCTGTATTCCGCGCGAAATGCGGGATCCGACAGGCTTTTCCGGCAGGATAGGGAGGAACTGTTCAAATGCGACGAGAGGTCACGGATGCCTGAAGGACAGGTGCTCGAGTTCACGCACGTGACGAAGCGCTTCAATGAGGTGACCGCCGTCTCGGACTTCTCCGCGCGCGTGGAGCCCGGTGCCGTGACCGCCTTCCTCGGCCCGAACGGTGCCGGCAAGACCACCACGCTGCGGATCCTCCTCGGCCAGGTGCGCGCCACCTCAGGCACGGCGACCATCGGCGGTACGGCCTACGCCGAGCTGCGGCAGCCGTTGCGCACCATCGGATCCGTGCTCGAGGAGACGGTCTACCGCCCTCGACGCACCGCCGAGCGTCAGCTGACCATCGCTGCCAAGGCGAACGGCATCCCCCTGGCCCGCGTCGGCGAAGTGCTCTCCCTGGTCGGCCTCGAGGGTGAAGGCGGCTCCCGCATCGGGGGCTTCTCCCTCGGCATGCGTCAGCGGCTCAGCGTCGCCCACGCCCTGCTGGGCGATCCCGGCGCGCTCGTGTTCGACGAACCGGCCAACGGGCTCGACCCCGAGGGGATCCGCTGGATGCGACTCCTGATGCGTCGCCTCGCGGACGAAGGGCGCACGGTCCTCGTGTCGTCGCACGTCCTCAGCGAAGTCGAGCAGGTCGCCGACAACGTGCTCGTGCTCTCGAAGGGCACGCTCGTGCTCTCCAGCGGGATCGAGACGCTCGCCGACCCCAAGGGCGGATCCGTCATCGTGGACGCCGCGGACCGCAGCGCGCTGACGACCGCACTGCAGGAGGCCGGCTTCGACATCGAGGTGCTGCGTTCGGGCCTCACGGTGCGCGGCGGAGACGCCGGCACGGTGGGAGCGGTCGCCGCCGACGCGGGCATCGCCCTGAGCACCCTCGTCCAGCGAGGGCCGACACTCGAAGACGTCTTCATCGACCTGATGCGCGGTGGCCGGTTCGCCCCGAGCATCTCGGCGACGCCACCGCAGCTCGCTGCGACGGCCCCCGAAGACACCGCAGCGGAGGTCACCGCGGCGGAAGACATCGCTTCCGAAGACACCGCTTCCGAAGACACCGCAGCGGAGGCCACCGCGGCGGAGACCTCCGTGGCCGGGCCGGCTCCGGCCGACTCCGTGGTCGCGATCCCGGTGGCGGCCGCTGCCGCCTGGGCGGCTGAGGCCGCAGCCGCCCCTGCGGGCGAGGCCCCTGTCGACGACCTCGCCGCATCCGTGGACACGGGCGACCGCTCCGAGCACACGTCGGACGAATCGGACGTGCCTTCGTCCGACGCCTCGGCTTCGACGGACGAAGCTCCTGCCGCCGAACTCGACGCGGAGCATGCGCAGGCCGAGCAGGCACCCTTCGAGGAGTCTCCGGAACGATCGTTCGATGAGATCCTGTTCGGCTCCGCCGCACCGGCCGATGCAGCAGGCGATCAGGCAGCGGATCCAGCGAGCGGAGACGAGCACCACAGCGGTGTCGAGGTCTTCGCCGATCTTCACGACGCACCCGAATCGACGCACACCGACGAGTCCGACGACCAGCTCGGCGCAGGCCCAACGGAGGACAACACTCTCGCGTCCACCTCTGACGAATCCGACTCCGACTCCGACTCCGACTCCGACTCCTCCTACGATGTCGCTGCTGTCACCGCCGACGACGAGGATCCGCGCTCCGCGGCGGTGAGCTCCATGCTCGCGGCGGCTGCGCGCGCCTACTACGAGGACGAACCCAGGGATTACCCGCTGAGCGCCGAGAACCAGACGGCCGAGGAGCAGCACGGCGAGGGCGGCGTCTCCGACGAGGGCGCGCACTGGACCGTCGCATCCACCGGTGTCATCGACACGGTGCCGCTGGCCGCATCGACGGATTCCGGAGAGGAGGGCGACACCGCCGCATCCGAAGCCGAGGAGCCGGGCGCTGAGGAGTCCCCCACGGTGGAGGCCCCCACGGAGGAGTCCCCAACCGAGGAGTCGCCCACCGAGGAGTCCCTGCCCGACGGGTTCGGCGCTGACGAACACGGCACCGAGCAGTCCGGAACCGCCGACGCCGATGCCGGCGAGCAGAGCGAGCCTGACGACGGGCACCGTCACGACGAACACCGTCACGACGAACACCGTCACGACGAACACCGTCACGACGAGCACGGTCACGACGAACACGGTCGCAACTGAGCGACTCGGCTGACGACGAACGTCCTCCGGCCTCTCGGCCCGGAGGGCGTTCCGCATTCAGAGGCGGGTCGACCGTGGATTCATAAGCCTGAGCCGCCTCGCGTCAGGCAGGCCGAGGACGGATGACCGGACGACGGCGTCCCTTCGAGACCGGCACAGGCGCGGTCGCCACGATCTCCTCGACGTTGGCGGGCTCATCCGACACGTCGAGTCGCAGAGCCTGCGTGAGCGCGAGCCCGTGGCTCGTGGTGAGGATCAGGCGGCGGTACTGCTCGTCGCCCTCGAGATCGATCACGACGCTCGGACGACGGCGACGGATCAGCACGAAGTCGAGGCTGCCCGCGGCCTTCCAGCTGCCGGCAGCGAGGACGCCGGGGATGTGCGTGCCGGGGTTCGGCACGCCACGGAGCCAGGTCCAGGCATCTTCGGTCAGCTGCACCTTGGCGATGGTGTCGCGCGCGATCCGGAGGTTGTCACGGTGGAAGGTGGCGGCACGTTCGATCGGCGAGAGCACGACCTCCAGTTGCGTCTGGTCCAGCAGCAACGTCACCATGTCCCCCAGTCTGCCAGCGTGGCCCTGCCAGTTGTCTGGAAGTTGCTCACAGGAACGCAACGATCCCTTGTCGATCAGCACCAGTCATCCACATCCCCTTCCGCTATTCGAACATATGTACTATACTCGACTCATGGCTCCCTCCACAAACGACGTCGATCAGCGCGAGACGCTGCTCGACGCGTGGGTGGAGAAGCGCCGACGCATCGCGATACTCGAGGCAGAAGCGTCTGCGCTGCTCGCCGATCGTCTGCGGCTGCAGGAAGAAGATGTCCACGAGCAGCCGCAGCACCGCGAGGCGATCCACCGCTCGATGATCGCCGAGTACTCGGCGGCCGGTCGCGTGTCGAAGGGCAGCATCGAGTACGCCTTCACAGACGCCCTCTTCCTCGAGGCCGAGCACCCGGTCGTCAGAGACGCGTTCCGACGCGGCGCGATCAGTGCGGCACACGTTCGAGAGATCGTGCGCGAGGGCGCCATCGTGCGGCAGGCCGTTCGCGATGGTCGAGCCGCCACCGAGGCGCTCACCCTGTACGACACTGCCGCACTCGTCGTCGCGGAGCAGGATTCTCCCGCACGCACCCGCGCGATGGTGCGCCGCGTCGCGTCGTCCCTCGCCTGCGAGACCGTGGTCGAGCGCCATCGGCGGGCATACGGGGAGCGGTCTGTCACGCTGCGGTCGCTCGACGACGGCCTCGCGCTGCTGCAGGTCGTGCTGCCGGAGCATCTCGCCCACGCGATCCTCGACCGACTGACCCGGCTCGCACAGCACGTCATCGCCACGCGAGGCGACCATCCCTCTTCGGGCGATGACACACCGGCGCTGTCCTCGGACGACCTCGACTCGGGCGCCGATCGGGTCTTTCTGCAGGAGCTGCGAGCCGACGACTCCCGTCGCGAAGACCCTGTGCTCAACAGCCACCCGTACGACGGCGAGCCCCCCTGCGGACCGGACACCGGCGACGCACGCGTCGACGCCCACGTCATCTTCGGCGACGGAGACACCTTCACGACGGATCCGTCACTCGGTGTCCCATCCGCCCCGACCGATGAGCGAGGCATCGATGCGGTCCGCACCGACCTGCTCAGCGACCTGCTCCTGACCACGGATCCCTCTGCCGCGGCGGGCACAGGTCTGGAGGGCATCCACGCCCGCATCCAGGTCACGATCGCTGCCGAGACGCTGGCCGGAATCGACGAACGGCCTGCCGAGCTCGACGGCATCGGTGCACTGCACCCCGACATCGCCCGCGACCTCGCCGGACGCAACGGCGGCTGGTCCCGCCTCTTCCTCGACCGCGCCGGCATCGTGACGGCCACAGCCGCCTACGCCCCGACGGCGGCGATGCGGCGGCACCTCCAGGCCAGAGACCAGCACTGTCGATTCCCCGGGTGCCGCACACCCGTCCACCGGTGTCAGATCGACCACAATCACGACCATGCGAAGGGCGGAGCGACGTCGATCGACAACCTGAGCCACTTCTGCGTCGGGCACCACGCGCTGAAGCATCCCGACATCGCCGAGAAGCACCGATGGCGCGCGAGACAGACCCCCGGCGGCGACATCGAGTGGACCAGCCCGCTCGGCCGGTGCTACACCGACGCATCACCGCGCCGCGTCATGTTCGTCTGACCGCGGTCCCGAACGCACAGCCGCGGACGCCACGAAAGCACAGGCACAGTCACGGACGCCACGAAGGCACAGGCGCGAACGCACAGTCACGGACGCGCGGTCACGGACGCGCGGTCCTGGACGCGCCCTCACGAACGCACAGTCACCAACGCGCGGTCATGGACGAGCAGCTGCGGCCGCAGCGGCTGCGGCAGGAAGAGCAGCTTCGATCTGCTGCAGCTCGTCCTCACCGTGGGCCGCGGTCAGGAACCACGCCTCGAAGACGCTCGGGGGAAGCGCCACCCCCTGCTCACGCAGCGAGTGGAAGAACGGCGCGTAGCGGAACGACTCCTGAGCCTGAGCTTCGGCGTA
This sequence comes from Microbacterium sp. Ag1, assembly GCF_001005635.1. Classification (NCBI taxonomy): domain Bacteria; kingdom Bacillati; phylum Actinomycetota; class Actinomycetes; order Micrococcales; family Microbacteriaceae; genus Microbacterium; species Microbacterium sp. Ag1. Next base: position 50,030 of record NZ_LBCR01000027.1, on the reverse strand, counting down.
GTCCCTCGGCGCCGACGCCCGGAACGAGGCGTTGAACAGGTTGCCCGCGGTGGCCACCGCGTGCGTCACGCCGGCGTCCGTGAGGGCCGCGTCGAGGGCGGTAGAGACTCGAAGAGATGCGGCGTCCACCGTCGCGTAGACCTCCGGTGTCGCGAGCCGCAGCGTCGCGAGACCCGCTGCTACCGAGAGCGGATTCCCCGAGAGAGTGCCCGCCTGGTAGACCGGCCCGAGGGGAGCGAGCAGATCCATGACATCGGCTCGACCACCGAGCGCGGCCAGGGGCATGCCTCCACCGACGACCTTGCCGAACGTGAAGATGTCCGGCAGGTAGTCCTCGCCCGCAGCGGCCTGCAGACCCCAGAACCCTGCCGGGTGCACCCGGAATCCGGTGAGCACCTCATCGAGGATCATCAACGCTCCGTGGGCGTGGGCGGTCTCCGCGATCAGACGGTTGAAACCGGGCAGCGGGGCCACGACGCCCATGTTCGCGGCCGAGGCTTCGACGATGACCGCGGCGATGCGCTGGCCATGCTCCGCGAACACCGCAGCCAGCGCCTCGGGATCGTTGTACCCGATCACGAGCGTCTGCGCCGCGATCGGTGCCGGGACACCTGCCGACCCCGGAAGCGCGAGCGTCGCGACGCCGGAACCTGCTTCGGCGAGAAGGCCATCCGAATGCCCGTGATAGTGACCGGCGAACTTCACCAACAGGTCGCGACCCGTGGCGCCCCGCGCAAGGCGGATGGCCGTCATGGTCGCCTCAGTACCCGTGGAGACCAGACGCACGCGCTCGACAGGACGGATCTCGCCGAACCGCACACGGTCGGCGATCAACGCGGCGAGCTCGACCTCGCCCTCCGTCGGAGCGCCGAACGACAGGCCGCGAGCTGCGGCCTCCTGCACCGCGGCGACGATCTCCGGGTGCGCGTGCCCCAGCAGCGCAGGACCCCACGACGCGACGAGGTCGACATACTCGCGGCCGGCGGCATCCGTGACCTTCGCCCCCTTCGCCGAAGCGAGGAACCGCGGCGTCCCGCCCACCGAACCGTAAGCACGCACCGGGGAGTTGACCCCACCGGGGATGACCGCGCGGGCAGCGGAGAACAGGTCGTCGTTACGGTCGTTCATGAAAGGAGTGCTCCTCGGTGAATCAGTCGCGCAGCCAGCCGGCCGCTTCGGTGGCCCAGTAGGTGAGCACCGCATCCGCACCGGCGCGGCGGATGGAGAGAAGGGACTCGAGAACGGCTGCTCGACGATCGATCCACCCGTTCGCACCGGCGGCCTCGATCATCGCGTACTCGCCGGAGACCTGATATGCCCACACCGGAATGCTCACGGTGTCGCGCACCTCGCGGAGCACGTCGAGGAAGGCCATCGCCGGCTTCACCATGACGATGTCCGCACCCTCGGCCTCGTCCACCACTGCTTCGCGCACGCCCTCGCGACGGTTTCCCGGATCGAGCTGGTACGTGCGGCGGTCGCCCTTCAGCTGAGAGTCCACTGCCTCCCGGAAAGGTCCGTAGAACGCGCTCGCGTACTTCGCCGCATAGGCCAGCAGGAGCGTGTCCGTGAAGCCCTCGCTGTCGAGCGCCTTGCGGATCACGGCGACCTGGCCGTCCATCATGCCGGACAGCCCGAGCAGCTGCGACCCCGCGCGCGCCTGGGAGAGAGCCATCGCGGTGTACCGTTCGAGCGTCGCATCGTTGTCGACGGAGCCGTCGGCCGCGAGCACGCCGCAGTGTCCGTGGTCGGTGAACTCATCGAGACACAGATCGGTCTGCACGACGAGCGCGTCGCCGACCTCTGCCGCCAGCGCTTCGGTTGCGACGTTGAGGATCCCATGCGGATCATCGGCGCCCGAGCCGAGGGCGTCGCGCACCTCGGGGACACCGAACAGCATCACGCCACCGACCCCCGCCTCCGCAGCCTCGACCGCGGCCGCACGCAGCGAATCGAGAGAATGCTGAGCGACACCGGGCATCGACCCGATCTGCACGGGCTCCGTGATGCCCTCTCGCACGAACAGCGGGAGGACGAGCTGCCCCGGCAGCAGCGAGGTCTTGCGCACCAGATCGCGCACTGCACGAGACTGCCGCAGTCGTCTCAGTCGCACGTCGGGGAAGCTCACGGCGCGAACTCGTCGGCCGCGTGCGGAAGGGTGAAGTGCGAGACGGCCTCGATCAGGGCGTCGATCGTCTGACGGTCGGCCACCACCGACACGGGAAGCCCGGCGCGCTGCGCGTCTTTCGCGGTGCGGGGGCCGATAGCCGCGAGCAGGGTGTCGTCGGGGATCTCCGGGAACTGCTCGCGCACCTGCTCGGCGACCGAACCGCTCGTGATGAGGATCGCGTTGATCCGACCGTTCTCCACATCGCGGCGAATCCGCTCCGTGACCGGGACGCCGACCGTGCGATACGCCACGACACCGTGCACATCATGGCCCGCTTCGGAGAGCAGCCGGCTGAGCACGGGCTTCGCGATCTCGCTGCGCAGCGCGAGGATGCGGCGCGGCTCCTTCTCGAGGGCGATGAGCTGCTGTGCCATCCCCTCTGCGGAGTTGTCCTGCTCCGGGACCAGCGTGACCTCGTAGCCGACCGCCTGCAGAGCCGCCGCGGTCGTCTCGCCGACAGCGGCGATCTTGGTCGAACGCGGCACGACCGCCCTGTGGGCGAAGAGCACGTCGACGGTGGTGGCGCTCGTGACCGTCAGCCAGTCGAACTCCCCGGCGGCCAGCTGCGCCAACGCCGAGTCGAGCGTCGCCTGGTCGGTCGTCGGCGCGAAGTTGATGAGCGGGGCGACGACGGGGACCGCGCCCAGCGCGCGCAGGCTCGCGGCGACGCTGTCGCCCCACGGCCCGCCACGGGGCACGAGGATGCGCCAGCCGTCCAGCGGTCGGTCCTGCTTGATTTCGGAAGTGGTCATGAGGATTGCTCTCGGGATACGAGGCCGGCCGCCCCTTGATCGAGCAGCCGACGGGCAACAGTGAACCCGAGCTCGCGCGCTGCGTGCATCGGGTCTGCACCATCGGCAGCATCCGCTCCATTGCCACTGCCGTTCCGACGAATATACTCCCCGTTCAGGTCTTCCGTGACGTCGAGGCCGATCCGGCGACCCCCGTCAGCGGCGTACACGACGGTCCTGACGCGGATCGAGGAGCCGTCGACGACGGCGTGAGCGGCCATCGGTGCCTGGCACCCGGCATCCAGGCCCTGCAGGATCGCGCGCTCGACGGTGATGGCCAGACGCGTGTCGGTGTCGTCGAGACCGGCGAGGGCCGTGAGCAGCTCCTGCGGGGCGTCCGCCCGGGTCTCGACCGCGAGCGAACCCTGTCCCGGCGCGGTGGGCCATTCTGCGAGACCGAGCTCTTCGCGTCGGAGCGGCGACTTCGCGTCGAGCCTCGAGAGACCGGCTGCCGCGAGGATCACCGCATCCAGCTCACCGGAGACGACTCTGGCAAGCCGGGAATCGACGTTCCCGCGGATGTCGACGACCTCGGTGCCGGGTGCTCGCCGGTGGACCTGGGCGATGCGTCGCGGTGAGCCGGTGCCGACGGTGCTTCCCGAGCGGAGTTCGTGCAACGCGGTGCCGTCACGGGTCAGGACCACGTCACGCGGGTCTTCGCGCTTCGGGGTCGCCGCGATCACGAGCCCTTCAGGGATGGCGGTGGGGAGATCCTTCAGCGAATGCACCAGGAAGTCGCACTCCCCCGCGAACAACGCCTCGCGAAGACGCGTCGCGAAGATGCCCTGCCCGCCGATCTCGGAGAGCGACGCGCGGTTGGTGTCGCCTTCGCTGGTGATCGGGACGAGTTCGACCCGGCGCCCCGACAGCTTCTCGAGAGCCGCGGCGACATGACCCGACTGCGCCTGCGCGAGCGCGCTTCGACGGGTACCGAGACGGATGGGAGTGCTCATGCGCTTACTGGAGGACGTCCGCGATCTCGTCGAACCGGAGCCTGCGCCCCGTGTAGAAGGGCACCTCCTCCTTCACGTACAGGCGGGCGTCGGTGTACCGCAGATCGCGCATCATGTCGACGAGGTCGGTGAGCTCATCGGCCTCGAGCGGAAGCAGCCACTCGTAGTCGCCGAGCGCGAACGAGGCGACGGTGTTGGCGAGCACGCCCTTGAACGCCGCGCCCTTGCGTCCGTGGTCGGCGAGCATGGTGCGACGCTCCTCCTCCGGGGCGAGGTACCACTCCGGCGTGCGCACGAACGGGTAGAGGCAGAGCCAGTCCTTGGGGCCGATGCCGCGGAGGAAGCCCGGCACATGCGAACGGTTGAACTCGGCGTCGCGATGCACGCCCATCACGTTCCACACCGGGAGGAGGGAGCGCAGCAGCTCGGTGCGACGCAGGCGGCGCAGCGCCTTCTGCAGCTCCTCCGCCGTATCACCGTGCAGCCACACCATGAGGTCGGCGTCGGCCTTGAGCCCGGAGACGTCGTAGAAGCCGCGGACGGTCACGCCCGAATCCTCGATGTAGGAGACGATCGTCTCGAGCTCGGTCGAGTCGTTCTCCGTCACGGGGACGTCGGGGTTTCGTCGCCAGACGGCCCAGAGGGTGAAGCCGGACGGGTTCTCATCGCGCTCTTCGGACATCATGCTCCCCAGTCTGCCTCGTTTACGCAGGAGCCGCTAATCACCCGGACGGGCGCCTCACGACATCCTGGAATACTGCGCACCAGTGCGAGATGCGTGTCAGTGCGAGATGCGTGTCAGCGCGAGATGAAGCGTGCGATCGCCCAGACCGCGCCGCCGACCGCCGCCGCGATGCCGACGGTGGCGGCGACCGCCCCGATCGGGTTGCGGTCGGCGAACACGCGCGCCCTGGCCACCGCACGCGTCGACGCCTTCTCGACCCGGCGCGGGATGTTCCCCTTGATCTCGATCGCGGCGAGGGCGGCCTTCAGCTCCGCACGAGCCGAGGCGACCGGGTCGACGATCCCGCCGGGGACGGCGGTGCGCGGCAGCGACTCAGAATTCGTCATCGCCGGCCTCCTTCACGATTCGGATGTCTTCGGCTACGGCCTGAGCCGGATTCTGGCGCGCGAGCACCTTGCGGAACTTGAGGACGCCCAGCAGAGCGAACAGCAGCACCGCGAGGATCAGGATGCCGAACACCGCGATCGCGGACAGCCATACGGGCCACCATGACGACAGACCCGCGATCGCGAAGACCAGGATCACCGGCACGGCCCAGAACAGGAAGAACAGCGCGACGAGGAACCACACGGAACCGATGCCGGCGTCCTTCGAGGTGCGCGAGATCCACGCCTTCGCCGCGTCGATCTCGGCCTTGACCAGATTCGTGACGAGTTCCGGCAGATCCCCGAGGAGAGTCAGCAGACTGTCGTCGGCACGATCGCGGTATCCGCGGGGCATGTCAGGCGCCGGACTTCTTGGTGGCCGACTTCGCGGCGGGCTTCTTGGCAGCCGGCTTCTTCGCGGCGGGCTTGGAAGAGGCGGACGTCGAGGTCTTGCTGGACGAAGCCGTGGCCTTCGCCGCCTCGACCGCTTCCTCCGTCGCCTCGGCCAGGTCTTCCGCGGCCTCACGACCGGTGGCGATCGCGGAGTCGAGGCGCTGACCCGGCGTGCCGTTGCCGCTGACGGACTTCGCGACCTTCACGACGCCGGTCCAGAGCGCACCGGGGACGGCTGCGGCTTTGTCGCCGACGAAGCCCTTGACCTTGGTGACCTGCTCCTGCACGGGATCGAGGTGCCACACCTTGAGCCACTGCGTCTTGATCTGCTCGTAGCGCTCACGTCCGGCACGGGTGCCGAGGACGTAGCCCACGCCGAGTCCGACGACGAGTCCGATCTTCCCCTTCATGGGGTCTCCTCACCTTGTTCCGGTAGTCCGGCCAGATTCGCCCGGTTGGGATCGGTCGCAGGCTCTCGCACCCCGCGGCCAGGTACCCAGCGTAACCCCGTATGCCGATTTCGGCATCTATGGGTCAGAGGGTTGACACGGAGCGCTCTCTCCGTCATGGCGCTCAGTCCGTCGAAGCGCTCAGTCCCACAGAAGGAAGCGCCGGAGGCGGTCGGCCTCATCCCTGGCGTCGGGGATCACCTGGGCGAGTCCTGTCCCCGCAAGCCAGGCGCCGACCACGGCCATGCCGGGCACCGCCTCGATCGCCGCGCGCGCGGCCGTGCGCCGTTCACCGGATCCGATGATCGATGCGGGCTGCGACTGGACGAACCGACCGCGATGCGAGGCGATCACGGCTTCGGGAGCGATGGCGACTCCGAGCAGGGCGGCCGCCTCGCTCCGCGCCAGTGCAGCCGCCGCGTCGTCGGTCAGCCGAGCGGTGGCGGCCGGCTCGCCCTGAGCTCCGAACGACACGCGGACGATCTCCCGGGAACCCGCCGCAGTCCCCACCCAGCCCCACTTCGCGGTCGAGTGCGTCAGGGCCTTGGCCGTGTGGCTCCCCGGAACGGTGAGCACACCTGTTCCCCGTGGGGCGGACGCGATCTCGGGGGCGTCGAGGAGAAGCGTGACGATCTCGATCTCCGGCGAGGCCGCGGCCTGCGTCTTCTGGAGGTCCGGTATCACCGCGGCGAGGAGTCCTCGCGCCGTCGACTCGGGCGTCGCGATGATGACGGCGTCCGCGTCGAGCTCCTCGATCACCGGTGGCGCGGATTCCGCCGCGACGTCCTCATCGGCCGGTGCACCCTCGAGCGCCGGTTCACCGCCGTGCTCCGCATCCGCCGCGGACTCGGCCTCGACAGACCACGTCGCACCCGCCCTGCGGAGACTGCGCACCCGAACGCCCGTGCGCACGTCGGCGTCGAGGCGCTTCAGGTCGGCGGCGAGCGCATCGATGAGGGTGCTCATCCCCCCGGAGAGGCCCTCGACGGCAGCTCCAGGAGTCTTCGCCACGACTGGGGCGGTGCCGTCGGCCTCCGGCGCTGTCGCCGCAGCTTTCGCCGCGGCTTCGTCGCGGAGGGTCTGCACCGCGCCGGAGAGCGAGCCGACCCTGGTCAGGGCGGCATTGAGCCCCGGGGCCGCGACGTCGATATCGACGTCGTCCGGAGACGCGGAGTAGACGCCCGTCGTCACGGGGGCGACGAGTCGATCCCGCACCTTCGCCCCCATGCGCGACGCGACGAGCTTCCCGAGGCTCAGCTGGTGCCCGATCGTGAGGGGCGGACGCACCCGATCGAGGTATGCGCGCCAGACACCCGACCACCCGATGATGCGACGGACGTCGGGCTGGAACGGATTCGAAGGGATGCCGAGGATGCCGCCCGCCGGAAGCGGGGCAGCTCCGACACCGGGGATGCCGGCCAGCCAGGCGCCACCGGCCTGCGGAACCACGATGCGGTCCGTGAGATCGAGTTCCTCGACGAGAGCGCGGACGAGACCACCCCTGGTGGCATAGCTCTCCGCCCCGGCATCGACCGTGACCCCGTCGAGGTCGACCCGCCGGATCGCGCCGCCCAGCTCCGCCTCGGCTTCGAGGACGGTGACGCGCATCCCGACCTTGGCGCATTCGCGCGCGGCGACGAGCCCTCCGATGCCCCCGCCGACGACCACCACGTGCTTCTCGGCCGCGCGGGCGGCCAGGTCGAAGGGCTCGGCGGACGAGGACTCAGGGCTCATGCCGTCAATTCTCGCACCGGGTGCGCCGCACGACTTCTGCGGTGCAGCCCCGCCTGCGCGCGCTCGTCACGCGTCGACGGAGCCGCGTCCTCGCTTGCGGACTTCGCGCAGCACGATCTGCTCGGGACACACCGTGGAGAGGAAATCGCCGACCGACAGCGCGAGACGCTCACCGACGAGCGAGTACAGGATGCGGTTGGCATCGCGGCGCTCGCTGATGAGACCCGCCTGGCGGAGCACACTCAGGTGGCGGGAGATGGTCGGTCCGCTCGCCGAGAAGCGGGAGGCGATCTCGCCGGCCGCGAGCTCACCGTCCTTCAGGTCCTGCAGGATCTGACGTCGGGTGGGGTGCGCCAGCGCTGCGAAGATGTCCGTCGCGCTGTCTGTCATGGTTGCAATATAGCATCCTTGCTAGATACTCTTTAGCCGTATAGCTAATGAGCGAAGGAGATGCACGATGCGAGTGGCAATCACAGGCGGCACGGGATTCGTCGGCAGGAACCTCGCTGAGCGACTCGACGATGCCGTGGTCGTCTCCCGCCGCAGCGGGGTCGACATCACCGACGTCGAGGCGCTGATCAGGTCGTTCGAGGGCTGTGACGCCGTGGCTCACTGCGCGGGGATCAACCGCGAGATCGGCGACCAGACCTTCCGCCGCGTGCACGTCGACGGCACACGCGCCGTGGTGGAGGCCGCTCGCCGCGCGGGCGTGAAGCGCATCGTCCTGGTCAGCTTCCTCCGAGCCCGCCCCGACTGCGGCTCCGGCTACCACGAGTCGAAGTGGCAGGCGGAGGAGATCGTGCGCGCCTCGGGCATCCCGCACACGATCCTCAAGTCCGGGATGATCTACGGCCCCGGCGATCACATGGTCGACCACGTGACCAAGGCCGTGCGAACCCTCCCCTTCTTCTGGACCGTCGGCTACCGCGAGCGCACGGCACGACCGGTGCCGGTCGAAGATGCGGTCGATGTGCTCGTCGCGGCGCTCGAAGGACGGATCGCCGAGCCGACCATCGCCGTCCTGGGGGTGGACGAGGTCACCCTCGGAGAGGCCATCCGCCGCATCGCCCGTGTCGCTGGACGTCGCCCCGCGTACATCCCGGTGCCGACGTGGATGGTGCGGGTGCTGGCGCAGGTGACGGAATGGACGATGGTCGTGCCTCTCGTCGCGAAGGCGCAGGCACGGATGCTCGCCGAGGGCGTGAGCGAACCCGCGCCGTTCGCTCCGGAAGCGCCCATCGACATCCGCCCGTCACGCTCCTTCGACGACGAGCGCATCCGCGTAGCCCTCCCGTCGGGACGCTTCACCCTCACGGACCTGCGCCTCACGCGCCGGATTCGCAGGGGGCGGTGACGGTCAGATCGTGTGCGCCAGCTCGACGATGCGGGTGAGCTGATCCGGGTCGGTCTCCGGCGGCACGCCGTGGCCGAGGTTCAGGATGTGCCCGCGCGCCGCGCGACCCCGCTCGACGACGTCGCGCACATGGGCCTCCAGGACCGGCCACGGGGCGGAGAGCAGCGCGGGGTCGATGTTGCCCTGCACCGTGACATCCGGCCCCAGGATCGCAGCGGCCTCGTCGAGGGGCAGCCGCCAGTCGACACCCACGCCGTCGGCAACACCGTCGAGGCGCATGTCGGCGAGGAAGGGACCTGTCCCGACCCCGAAGTGGATCGTCGGCAGGCCGATGCCGGACAGGGCGGCGTGCGAGTGCGGGGCCACGAAGGCGCGGTAGTCCGCCGTGCTGAGGGAACCGGCCCAGCTGTCGAAGAGCTGGACGACGGATGCCCCGGCGTCGCGCTGAGTCTCGAGGAAGCGACGGGAGACACGCGCCAACCAGCCCGCGAGGCGGTTCCACGACTCCGGGTCGGAATGCATCATGGCCCTGGCCCGCAGGTGCTCCTTGGACGGCCCGCCCTCGACGAGGTAGGCGGCGAGGGTGAACGGGGCGCCCGCGAATCCGATCAGCGGGGTGTCGCCGAGCTCGGCCGTGACGAGCCGCACGGCCTCGGCGATGGCCGTGCCGTCCAGATCGTCCGGATCGATCGCGGTGACGCGCTCGACGTCGGCCGCCGTGCGCACCGGGTTCGCGAACACCGGACCGCGACCCGGCTCGATCTCCACCTCGACCCCGGCGAGCCGCAGCGGGATGACGATGTCGCTGAAGAAGACCGCCGCGTCCACACCGTGACGGCGCACCGGCTGCAGGGTGATCTCCGCGGCGAGGTCGGGAGTCAGGCAGGCGTCGAGCATCCGGGTGCCCACACGCAGCTCACGGTACTCCGGGAGGGAGCGGCCGGCCTGCCGCATGAACCACACGGGGGCGTGTGCGGGACGGTCGCCGGCGAGGGCGCGCAGGAGCGGGGCATCGGAGAGGGCCATACTCCCATCCTCCCATCCACCCCTTATGGAGCCGCCGAGTTCGAGCTGCCGACCCTTCGCCCGCAGACGCTCCGGTACAATCGATCTGTGCTGCTGTGTGTCACGGCGAGTCACAAGACCGCCTCCTTCGAATTGCTCGAACGCCTGAGCCGCACCCCCGACGACGTCGCTCCCACCATCGTGGGCATGACGCCGTGTGTGCAGGGTGCGGTCGTGCTGGCGACGTGCAACCGCTTCGAGGCGTACGTGGAGATGGACGAGCCGGTCACCGCCGCAGGTGCCATCGGCGTCGAAGCCGTGATCGAAGCGGTCGAGTCCGCCACCGGCATCCCCGCCGCCGACCTCGACGGCGCCTACACCGTCCACGCCGGACGCCGCGTCGCCGAGCACCTGTTCTCCGTGGCATCCGGGCTCGAGTCCGTCGTCTCCGGAGAGGGCGAGATCGCCGGTCAGGTGCGCCGCGCCCTCAAGTCCGCTCGCAAGGACGGCACCACCTCGCCCGAGCTCGAGCGCCTCTTCCAGCGCGCCAGCCAGGCTCAGCGCAAGGTCAAGAACGTGACCGCCCTCGGCCGCGCCGGTCGTTCTCTGGTGCGCCTCGCGCTCGAACTCGCCGACAGCCGCATCGCCGACTGGTCTGCGGAGCGTGTGCTGCTGGTCGGAACCGGCGCCTACGCGGCCGTCACCCTCGCGACGCTCCGCGAGCGCGGCGCCGTGAACATCTCGGTGTACTCGCCCTCCGGCCGTGCCGAGGTCTTCGCCGCGAAGCACGGCATCCGGCCGATCACCGCCGACGAGTACGCCGGCACCGCGGCACGATCGAGCCTTCTCATCACCTGCACCACCGCCACGGAACCGGTCCTCGGCCCTGAGCACCTGCAGCTGCCGACCGGCCCCGCTGCGGCGGGCTGCCCCGTCGGCACGCACAGTCAGCTCGTGGTCGACCTCGGCATGCCCCGCAACGTCGACCCCGCCGTCGCGTCGCTCGAGGGCGTCGCACTGCTCGACCTCGAGACCATCCGACTGCACGCGCCCCTCGAAGAGCTGCAGGCGACGGATGCCGCTCGCAGCGTCGTCCGCGAGGCCGCCGAGACCTTCCACGTGGTGGGCGCGCGCCAGAGCGTGACCCCGTCGGTCGTGGCCTTCCGCTCGCACATCTTCGAACTGCTCGAGCGGGAGATCGCCCGGGCCCGCGCACGCGGCGACGAGGACGGCAAGGTCGAGCAGGCCCTGCGACACCTCTCCGGCGTGCTGCTGCACACCCCGACCGTGCGCGCGCACGAACTCGCCGCCGCGGGCCGCGCCGACGAGTTCACCGCCGCGCTGGCCGCCCTGTACGGCATCGCGCCGGAGGCCGACTCCGTGGACGACGCCGCCAGCGCCTGACGCGCTCAGCCCACGCGGTGGCAGACTGGAGGCATGGCCCTTCACATCACCGGAGACACCGCCGCCGACGAGCTGCTGACCGACAACCCGCTGGCTCTGCTGGTGGGGATGCTGCTCGACCAGCAGGTGCCGATGGAGACCGCGTTCGCCGGTCCGCTCAAGATCGAGCAGCGCACCGGAGCGGCTGATGCCGCCACCATCGCCGGCATGGCGCCGGACGAGTTCCTCGAGGCCTTCAAGCAGACTCCCGCCGTGCACCGGTTCCCCGGGTCGATGGCGACGCGCGTTCAGACGCTGTGCCAGACCCTGGTCGACGACTGGGGCGGCGACGCGGCCGCGCTGTGGACCCAGGGCGACCCGTCGGGACCCGAGGTGCTCAAGCGGCTCAAGGCACTCCCCGGGTTCGGAGAGCAGAAGGCCAAGATCTTCCTCGCCCTCCTCGGCAAGCAGTACGGCTTCACCGGCGAGGGCTGGCGCGAGGCATCAGCCCCCTATGGCGAGGACGGGTCGTACCGCAGCGTGGCCGACATCGTCTCGCCCGACTCCCTCGCCAAGGTGCGCGAGCACAAGAAGGCCATGAAGGCGGCGGCGAAGGCCACGAAGTGAAGCCGACGGGGGATGACGTAGCCGGGCTCATCGCCCGCGCCTCCCCCGCAGTGCGCCGCAGGGACGCCGAGACGCTGACCGCGCTCATGCAGGAGATCACCGGTCGCGAGCCGCAGACCTGGGGCACCATCATCGGATTCGGCTCCTGCCACTACCGCTACCCCACCGGCACGGAGGGCGACAGCGGGCTGCTCGGCTTCGCCCCGCGCAAGGCCGCGACGACGATCTACCTGTTCGACGGAGTGGACGCGCACACCGAAGCTCTGGCGGAACTCGGCCCCCACACGACCGGTGTCGGCTGCCTGTACATCAAAGACCTGGAGCAGGTCGACCTGGACGTGCTGCGCGGCATCCTGGAGCGCTCGCTGGCCTGGGTCGAGGCCGGCGGCAGCGAGGGCGTGCGCCTCACGGTCACGGGCTGAGTCCGGGCGAAGAGTCGCGCCACGCGCGTGCTCGCGTGCTCGCGAGGTTCGAGACCCATGCTGCGCGCCGAGACCCATCCGCAACAGCGTTTGCGCGGATGGGTCTCGGCGAGGAGCGTGGGTCTGGCCCGACGTGACAGGAGTCAGTGCTGCGGGGCGAAGAACGCGCGGATGTCGCCCGCCAGCAGGTCGGGGCGCTCCAGGGCGGCGAAGTGCCCTCCCTCCTCGAAGCGGCTCCAGTGCACGATGTTCGAGTTGTCGCGCTCGGCGAACACCCGGATCGTCTGGAAGTCGTCCGCGAACACCGCGACCCCGGTGCGCGCGGCGTTGATCTGCGGCTCTACGCCCTCGGCAGCAGCAGCGGCGTCCGCCCTGGCGTTCTCGAGGTAGCTGCGGCTCATGCCCGATGCCGCGTTGGCGAACCAGTTCACGCTGACTTCGAGCAGGATCTTCTCCAGCGGCACCAGGGACGTACCGTTGCCGAACGAGTTGAACAGCTCGCTGTAGGCCAGCAGCCCCACCGGGGAATCGCTGATCCCCACCGACACGGTCTGCGGACGCGACGAGTTCATCGTGTTGTACCCGCCCACCGACTGGAACCACTGCATGTGCTCCAGGCCGGCGTAGTCCGCAGGCTCGAGCTTCTCGAACTCTGCAGGGTCACCCGAGGGGAACGAGAACAGCTGCAGCACGTGCAGGCCGAGGAAGCCCTCGGGCTCCCGAAGGCCCAGCTCTCGAGCCACCATGGCGCCGTTGTCGGAACCGTGGATGCCGTAGCTCTCGTAACCGAGACCGCGCATGAGACGGTCGTACGCCTCAGCGACCCGCGCCGTCGTCCACCCCGCCGACGCCAGAGGCTGCGAGAACCCGTAGCCCGGTGCATCCGGGATCACGAGGTCGAACGCGTCCTCGGCACGGCCGCCGTGCGCCACGGGATCGACCAGCCGATCGATCAGGTCGAGGTAGTCGATCGAGGAGCCGGGGTAGGTGTGGGCGAGCAGCAGTGGGGTCGCACCTTCGTGAGCCGAACGCACGTGGAGGAAATGGATCGTCTGGCCGTCGATCTCGGTGGTGAAGTGCGGGACGGCGTTGATCCGCTCCTGAGCGGCTGCCCAGTCGAAGTCGCGCCAGGCGGCGACGGCTTCACGCAGGTAGGAGTTGGGGGTGCCCGCATCCCAGTCGTCCGTCGGCGAGGGCTGCGGAAGGCGGGTGCGGGCGAGGCGATCCTGAAGATCGGCGACCTCGGCAGCGGAGACCGAGACGGTGAAGGGGCGGAAGCTGAGCGTCGTGTTGTCCATAGCTCGAAGATAGGAGCGCATTAGGTTGGATTTGTTCCTAATGGATGCACGACTTTTCGAGGAGTTCCGATGGCCGATCCGACCGCTCGACTGCTCGCGCTGCTGGCCCTGTTGCAGACCGGCCCCGGGCGTTCCGGCACCGACCTCGCCGTCCGACTCGGTGTCTCCTCGCGCACCGTGCGGCACGACATCGAGAGACTGCGCGAACTCGGGTATCCCGTCGATGCCACGCGCGGATCCGTCGGCGGATATCGTCTCGGGGCGGGCGGCACCCTCCCTCCGCTCCTCCTCGACGATGAGGAGGCCGTGGCGGTCACGGTCGGACTCCGCGCCGCCGCCGGCATCGCGGGGGTCGAAGAGTCGGGGGCGAGAGCGCTCGCCAAGCTGGAGCAGGTGCTGCCGTCGCACCTGCGCCCCACCGTCGACGCGCTCCGCTCCAGCGTCGACCGCGCCCCGGAGAACAACGACACCGACGCGCCCGACCCCGAAGTCGACGCCGCGTCGCTGCAGGCCATCGCGCGCGCCATCCGCGACCAGGAGTGGCTGCGCTTCGACTACGAGGGGGCTCCCCGGCTGGTCGAGCCGTATCGGCTGCTCACCTGGGTGCGGCGCTGGTACCTCGTGGCACGCGACCCCGACGCCGACGAGTGGGGAACGTACCGGGTCGACTGGATGGACCTGCGGATGCCGACGCACCGCCGCTTCGACGCGCGACCGCTCCCGGGTGGCGACTACACGGCCTTCGCGATGCGGACCATCGCGGTGAGCGGGTGGATCGTGCACGCCCGACTGCGCATCGACGCGCCGGCGGAGGCCGTTCTCGACCGCATCCACGCCGCGGTCGGGGTGGTCGAACCCGTCGACGACGAGCACTGCATCCTCGTCACCGGTGCCGACAGCCTCGACACCATCGCCGCCTACATCGGGATGCTGATGATGGATTTCACGGTCGAGAGTCCGCCTGAGCTGCTCCCCCGCCTGCAGCTCCTCTCCGAGCGCTACGCGCGCGCCGTGCGGGGATCATGACGGGGATCATGACGGGATCGAAACCCACCCTCCCCCTCGAGACCCACTCCTACGTGCTCCGATCACGATGGGTCTCGGCGGTGGGGATGGGTCTCGGCGAAGGGCGAGAGAGAGGTGAGAGCGCTCAGGCGCCGCGCAGACGCTCCGCGAGGTAGGCGTGCAGCTCGTCGATCGAGACGCGCTCCTGCGCCATGGTGTCGCGGTCGCGCACGGTGACCGCACGGTCGTCGAGAGAGTCGAAGTCGACCGTGACGCAGAACGGGGTGCCGATCTCGTCCTGGCGACGGTAGCGGCGGCCGATGGCACCCGCGTCGTCGAAGTCGACGGCCCACGAGCTGCGGAGCGTGTCGGCGACCTCGCGGGCGAGCGGCGACAGCTTCTCGTTGCGCGACAGCGGCAGCACCGCGGCCTTGACCGGTGCGAGACGCGGGTCGAGCTTGAGCACGGTGCGCACGTCGGTGCCGCCCTTGGCGTTGGGCACCTGCTCCTCAACATAGGCGTCGACCAGGAACGCCATCATCGCGCGGGTGAGGCCGAACGACGGCTCGATCACGTACGGGGTGTAGCGCTCGCCCGTGGCCTGGTCGAAGTACGTCAGGCTCTGGCCGGATGCCTCGCTGTGGCTGGAGAGGTCGTAGTCGGTGCGGTTGGCGACGCCCATGAGCTCGCCCCACTCCTTGCCCGCGAAGCCGAACTTGTACTCGACGTCGATCGTGCCGGCCGAGTAGTGCGCGCGGTCGTCTTCCGGCACGTCGAACTGACGCATGTTCTCCGGATCGATGCCGAGGTCGATGAACCAGTTCCAGCAGGCCTCGACCCAGTGCTCGAACCACTCCTGGGCCTCAGCCGGCGGCGTGAAGAACTCGATCTCCATCTGCTCGAACTCGCGCGTGCGGAAGATGAAGTTGCCGGGAGTGATCTCGTTGCGGAAGGCCTTGCCGACCTGGCCGATGCCGAACGGAGGCTTCTTGCGGCTCGCGGTGAGCACGTTCGAGAAGTTCACGAAGATGCCCTGCGCGGTCTCGGGGCGCAGGTAGTAGAGGCCGGACTCGTCGTCGACCACGCCGAGATACGTCTTCACCAGACCGGAGAAGGCCTTCGGCTCGGTGTACTGCCCCTTGGTGCCGCAGTTCGGGCAGGGGATGTCGGCCAGGCCGTTCTCGGCCTTGCGGCCCTTGCGCGCCTCGAAGTCCTCGATGAGGTTGTCGGCACGGAAGCGCTTGTGGCACTGCAGGCACTCGACCAGCGGGTCGGTGAAGGTCGCGACGTGGCCCGACGCCTCCCACACGCGCTTGGGGAGGATGATGCTGGAGTCCAGGCCCACCATGTCGCCGCGACCGCGCACGAAGGTCTGCCACCACTGGCGGCGGATGTTCTCCTTGAGCTCCGTGCCCAGGGGGCCGTAGTCCCAGGCCGACCGGGAACCGCCGTAGATCTCACCCGCTTGGAACACGAACCCGCGGTGGCGGGCGAGGGCGATGACCTTGTCGAGGCGGGACTGTTCGGCCATGGTGGCTCCAATGGTCGGATGCGGGAGGAGAACCCGCGAACACGGGCATCCCATTCTATCCGTCGTTCCCGCGCGCTCCCTGGCCTCCGCGGCTGCGCCGGAGTAGCGTCCTGGGGATGAGCACTGCAGCGCGAACACCGCGGACCCGCGACGACGACACCCGCTTCTTCGGGCAGCCGTGGGCACTGGTGCACATCTTCGGCGTCGAGATGTGGGAGCGCTTCAGCTTCTACGGCATGCAGGGCATCCTGCTCATCTACCTGTACTTCGAGGTGACCGAGGGCGGCCTCGGCATCCCCAAGGCCGTAGCCGGCGGCATCGTTGGCGCCTATGGAGGATCGGTCTACCTGTCGACGATCCTGGGAGCCTGGCTCGCGGATCGCCTCTTCGGCGCCGAGCGGGTGCTGTTCGTCAGCGCGATGGTCATCGTCGCGGGACACCTCGCCCTCGCGCTGCTCCCCGGCGCGGTCGGTGTGGGCGTCGGTCTCGTGCTCGTGGCCGTCGGATCCGGTGGACTCAAGGCGAATGCGTCGTCCGTCGTCGGCACTCTCTACAGCGAAGACGATCCTCGACGCGACGCCGGCTTCTCGCTCTTCTACCTCGGGATCAACCTCGGCGCGTTCCTGGGCCCGATCCTCACCGGCATCCTGCAGTCGTCGCTGGGCTTCCACTACGGCTTCGGCCTCGCGGCCATCGGCATGACGCTGGGACTCATCCAGTACTCGTTCGGCCGCAAGTCGCTCCCCGCGTCAGCGCGTGAGGTGCCGAATCCGCTCCCGAAGTCCCGGTACCTCCTGGTCGGAGTCATCGCCGGGGCCGCGGTGGTGGTCATCGCCGTCCTGGTGCTGACCGGGGTGATCCGCCCGGACAACCTGGCCGCCCTGGTTATCGGCGTCACAATCGTCGCCGCCGTCGCCTACTTCTCGGTGATCCTCGGCAGCCGTCGGATCGACGCCACCGAACGCTCGCGCGTGTGGGCCTTCCTGCCGCTCTTCATCACCAGCGTCGCATTCTGGTCGCTGTACCAGCAGCAGTTCACGGTGCTGACGATCTACTCCGACCAGCGCCTGGACCGGAACCTGTTCGGCTGGGAGATGCCCGTGTCGTGGGTGCAGTCGATCAACCCGGTCTTCATCATCATCCTGTCCGGCGTCTTCGCGGCGATCTGGACCCGTCTGGGGAAGCGTCAGCCCTCGACGCCGGTCAAGTTCGCCCTGGCGGCGATCATCATGGGGTCGGCGTTCCTGCTCTTCCTGCCGTTCGCCGGTGGCGGGGAGAACTCCACACCGCTGCTCGCGATCGTCGGGATCCTCTTCGTGTTCACCGTGGCGGAGCTGCTCATCTCCCCCGTCGGTCTGTCGGCGGCCACCAAGCTTGCACCGACCGTCTTCCGCACCCAGATGGTCGCGCTGTTCTTCCTGTCGATCGCGCTCGGCACGGCGATCTCGGGCGAGCTCGTGCGGTTCTACAACCCCGACGACGAGGTGCCGTTCTTCTCGATCCTCGGCGGCATCGCGATCGTCGTCGGCATCGGACTGCTGCTCAGCGTGAAGCCCGTGCTGAAGCTGATGCGCGGGGTGCGCTGAGCACTCCGCGCATCCCGCATCACGCCGTGAAGAGGTAGCCGCGTTCGGTGTCGTACCCGGCGATCCGGAGGCCGCTGCCGAGCAGGCCCTCCATCTGCGCACGCAGGCGCAGGCGCCACTCGTGGGCGGCCGCAGGATCGGAGACGCGCAGCGCCTCGATGTCGGCCGGGATCTGGAGGGTCTCCACGACCGCGTCGTCGGCCGGGGGCTTGGCGATGTCGGCGAGTGCCCATTCGACGTCGAGTCGGTCGCTCTCGTCGCCCGCGTCACCGCCGCCGAAGATGCCGTAGCGGTTGACCGAGTATCCGGTGGCACGGGCACCCAGCACCGTGAAGAAGAAGTGCGCATTGCGCGCCACCAGCGGATCGAACACCCACGTGATGCGGCCGACGTCGCGGGAGAACGCCCACTGTCGCTGATGCTCCTTGAGCTCGCGGCCCCAGCCACGCCCGCGGTACTCGGGCAGCAGGGCGGTGATGTGGGAGTGCATCGCACGTCGGGCCGGCTCGCCGAAGAAGGCGATGGACGCGCCGACCATGCGCTCGTCTTCGCCCTCGCCGTCGAAGAAGCCGACGACGTAGTTGCCCGACTGCTGCAGGGCGCGCAGGGTTCCGGCATCCACCACGCGCTGCGGACCCCTGATTGAGTCGAGCAGGCCCTGGGCGTCGAGGATGAGTTCAACGGTGTCGAGATCACGGATGGTTCGCACGCACCCAGTCTGCCCCTCCTCGGCCCGTTCGAGGAATCCGGCACGAGGATTCGGCGATAGCCTGAGCCGGTGGGTGCGAGCGATGACAGAGCGAGGAAGCGTCTCTCCCGCACTCCTCCCCGTTGGGCGATCGTCGCGGTCCTCGCCTTCGCGGGGCTCTGCTCGTCGTTCATGTTCACGCTGGTCGTGCCGTTGCAGGCCGAGCTGCCCCAGCTGCTGAACGCCTCCCGCGAGGACACCACCTGGGTCGTGACGATCACGCTGCTCGTCGCCGCGGTCGCCACTCCGATCTCCGGCCGGCTCGGCGACATGTACGGCAAGCGTCGAGTCGTGATCGCCCTGCTCGCGGTCCTGATCCTGGGGTCCGTGATCGCCGCCGTCTCCGGCTCGATCGTCGGCGTGATCATCGGCCGCGCGCTGCAGGGTGCGGTGACCGGCGTCGTCCCGCTCGGCATCGCGATCATGCGCGATGTGCTCCCTCCCGAACGGCTGGGCACCGCGGTCGCCCTCATGAGCGCCACGATGGGCGTCGGCGGCGCGATCGGGATGCCGGTGGCCGCGCTCCTCGCCCAGAACGCCGACTGGCACATGCTCTTCTGGCTCGCCGCGGCACTCGGTGTCGTCGGCCTCGCCCTGGTGCTGGCGGTGATCCCCGAAGATGTGCTGCGCTCTCCCGGGCGGCTCGACGTGATCGGAGCCATCGGACTCGCGATCGGCCTCACGGGCATCCTGCTCTTCGTCTCGCGGGGTGCGCAATGGGGATGGACGTCTCCCCTGACGCTCACCTGCATCATCGGCGGACTCGTGGTGCTGCTGGTGTGGGGCTGGTATCAGCTGCGCACGAAGGATCCGCTGCTCGACCTGCGTGTCGCCGCCCGCCCCGCGGTGCTGTTCACGAACATCGCCGCGATCGGGATGGGTTTCGCGCTCTTCGCCTCGAACGTCACGTTCCCACAGCTGCTCGAGATGCCGACGATCGGCGGTGCGGGGTTCGGTCTCGACATGCTCGCCGCCTCCCTCGTGATCATGCCGGCCGGTCTCGTGATGATGGTCATCTCGCCCCTCTCCGGCTGGCTCGAGCGCACCGTCGGACCGCGTCCGCTGTTCACGGTCGGTGCCGGCGCGATCGTGCTCGCCTACGTCTTCGTGCTGCTGTGGTCTTCCGAGGTGTGGCACATCTTCGTGGCCAACATCTTCATCGGAGTGGGCATCGGGTTCACGTTCGCGGCCATGCCGATGATCATCATGCGCTCGGTCCCGGCGAACGAGACCGGAGCCTCCAACGGACTGAACGCCCTGTTCCGATCGGTCGGCACATCCAGCGCCTCGGCGGTGATGGGCGGTGTCCTCGCCGCGATGAGCGTCGACGTCGGCGGAGTCGCCGTCCCGACACGCGCTGCCTTCGAGGTGTGCTTCTGGCTCGCCATCGCCGCCGGCATCATCGCGGTGGTGCTGTCGCTGTTCATCCCGAAGCAGCGGAGCTCCGAGCAGCGCCCCTCGCTGCCGGGCTGAGACGCGTCGGCGTCAGCCGGCGATCGTGCGGGGGTCGGGGTCGTCGGCGCGCGGCGGGCGGAGGCGGTCCGGGATCGGCCATGCCAGAACGAACTGCGCAGCAGCCGGACGCGTCATGTCGCCGAAGTCGTCGATCTTCACGACGATTCGACCGGGCGAACCGTCTTCGTCGGGGGTCACCTCGAGGATGCGCACCCGGAGCGGACGGTCGGCCTCGCCGTCCGACAGCGCCTCGCCCTCGAGCATCCAGGGGTCGGCGAGCCAGGCGATGCCGTGCTCCTCGAGTGCCGCTTCGGCGTCGAGCCATTCGGTGGGAACCGACGCGGGGCGTCCGAGCACGTCGACCGCCACCCAGCCCTCACCCTCGGGATGGATCCACCCGAGCAGCTCGCCGTCGTCGCGGCGATGCGGGGTCCAGTCAGATCGAGGCATCCCCCGATGCTAGCGGTGCGGGTGAGCTCGCCCGCGGCGACGTCAGTGCGTGTACTCCATGAGTTCGACGCCGAGCACGCGGAAGGCGTCGTGCGCGCGCAGACGGTGGGTGATCGAGAGGTCGTCGAAGCACACGATGAGCGAGTACGCGACACCGGCTCGGGGCCCGGCCAGCACACCCGCCTCGGCCCGCACTCCGCGATCCCTCCCGGTCTTGTTCACGAACAGCAGGCCGTGCGCATCGTGATCGTGTGCGAAAGGGTCGAGGCCGGTGGAGGCCGCGACCAGACTCAGATCCTGGTTGAGGCTGAGCCACTCGGACACCTGTGCACTGACGGCGACATCGACCACCTGCGAGTTCACGAGGGCGGAGAACAGCCCGGCGAGCTCGCGCGCCGACCCCACGGCCACCTGCGGGGCGTCGTCGGGGCCGCGGCGGTCGCGGAAGCGATCGAGCAGAGCCGTGCGGCGCAGTCCGAGCGACTCGATGCGCTCACGCACGCGATCATGCCCCACCCTCTGCAGCAGGGCGTTCACCGCGATCGGATCGCCCGCGGTCGCCGCCATCACCGCGAGGTCTTCCAGGGGCAGCGCCGGCGCGTGCAGATGCCGCCACAGCCCCGAGGTCTCCACGGCGTCGACACTCTCGCGCTCGACGATCTCGAACGGATCGAGAGCACCGCTCTGGAAGCCCGCAGCGACCTCGATCAAAAGCGGCACCACGCCGAGACCGGCGATCGGCATCGTCACGTGGTCGTCGCCGGCCAGCACATGCACATGGTTGTCGAGGTCGACCACGTGCACCGAGACCTGCGCTCCGGAATCGACCAGCCCCTCCAGCGCACGGAGCGTGGCCGTGAACGAGCGTCGTCCCGCCGCCGCGCGGCGCGGAAGCCGGCGGCTGGTGCGCTGCGAACGGCGCCCAGCACCCGAGGCCTCCTGGGCACCGTCGAGAGACTCGGGGGCCGAGGAGTTGCGGAAGCCTTCACCAGGCTCGAGAGCGCCCACGCTGATCCTTAGGGGGGTGGATGTGCGGGATACCGCGGGAAGGCGATCCCCGGCGGCAGGGCTATCGTAACCCCACCGCCGGGGGATGATTCACAGAGTGCGACGATCTGTCACCAGATGGTCACACGCGACGGCGCAGGCAACCACAGCGCGTCGGACTCGGTCACGCCGAACGCCTCGTAGAAGGCGTCGATGTTGCGCACGATCTGGTTGCAGCGGAACTCGTTGGGCGAGTGCGGGTCGATCGTGAGCAGGCGCAGCGTCTCGGCGTCACGGCTCTTCTGCTGCCACACCTGCGCCCATGACAGCAGCAGGCGCTGCACCCCCGTGTACCCGTCGATGACCGGGGCCTCCTGGCCGTCCAGCGACAGCTCGTATGCTTTCAACGCGATGCCGAGACCGCCGAGGTCGCCGATGTTCTCGCCGATGGTGAGCGCGCCGTTCACGTGGTGCTCGGCGTCGAGGCCCTCCGGGACGAGCGCGTCGTACTGCGCGATGAGCGCCTTGGTGCGCTCCTCGAACGCCGAGCGGTCGGCATCGGTCCACCAGTCCTGCAGGCGTCCATCGCCGTCGTAGCGGCTGCCCTGGTCGTCGAAGCCGTGCCCGATCTCGTGACCGATGACCGCGCCGATGCCGCCGTAGTTCGCCGCGGCATCACGCCCTGCGTCGAAGAACGGGTACTGCAGGATGGCCGCGGGGAAGACGATCTCGTTCATCGACGGGTTGTAGTACGCGTTGACCATCTGCGGCGGCATGTGCCACTCGTCGCGATCGATGGGCTTGCCCACCTTGTCGACGTTGCGGTCGTGCTCGAAGATCGACGCCCGGCGCACGTTGCCGAACAGGTCTCCCCTGTCGATCTCGAGGCTGGAGTAGTCGCGCCACACCTCGGGATGCCCGATCTTCGGGGTGAACGAGTCGAGCTTGGCGAGCGCGCGCTCGCGGGTCTCGGCCGTCATCCACTCGAGGTCGGTGATGCTCCGCCGATACGCCTCGATCAGGTTCGCGACCAGCTCGTCCATGGCGGCCTTCGCCGTCGGCGGGTAGTGCCGCTCGACGTAGACCTTGCCGATGGCCTCGCCGAGCGCCCCCTCGGTGAGCGACACGCCACGCTTCCAGCGCTCCCGGATCGTCGGCACTCCGGTGAGCTCGGTGCCGTAGAACGAGAAGTTCTCCTGCACGAGGTCGTCGGTCAGGTACGGGGCGGCGGCGTGCACGGCCTTGGCCCGCAGCCAGGCCTTCCAGTCGTCCAGCCGCTCGGGGGTCAGCAGCGAACCGAGCCCCTCGAAGAAGCTGGGCTGCGCGACGACGACCTCGTCGAAAGCGGTGGGGTTCGACGGCGAGACCGCCTCGCGCCACGGAGCCAGGTCGACGCCCGCGAGTGCCTGCAGCTCGTCCCAGGTCTTGAGGTTGTACGTCGCCACGGCGTCACGGCTGCGCACGTTGTCCCAGTGGTGGCCCGCCAACTCGGTCTCGAGAGCGATCGCGCGGTCGGCGTTCGCCGCGGCATCGCCCACGCCGGCCAGGGTCAGCAGACGCTCGAGGTGCGCGCGGTACGCGGTCCTCGTGTCGGCGAAGGTGTCGAGCCGGAAGTAGCTCTCGTCGGGAAGCGACAGACCCGCCTGCACGAGCACGGGGAGGTAGCGCTCGGGGTCGCCGGGGTCGCCGTCGACGTAGAGACCGATGATCGAGGCGCGGCCGTCGCGGTCGTAGGCGCCCACCGTGCGCAGGAATGCCGGGACGTCGTCGATCGCGTCGATCTCGGAGAGGGTCTCCGCGAGCGGGGCGACCCCGGCGGCGTCGATGCGCTCGGTGTCCATGAAGCTCGCGAACAGGTCGCCGATCTTGCGGGCGAGCGTGCCTTCCGCGGCGTCCTGCGACTCCTCGATGATGGCGCGCACATCCTTCTCCGCCTGCTCGGCGAGAAGGTGGAACGAGCCCCAGCGCGCCTTGTCGCCCGGGATCTCGGTACGGGCGAGCCAGGCGCCGTTCACGTGGCGGTACAGGTCGTCCTGGGGGCGGATGTCGGAGCTGAACTCATCAAGGGCGAGGCCCACGGGAAGAACGTCAGTCATGCGCTCCAGCCTATGACCCGCCTCCCCCGAACGGCAGGAGCACGTTCATGCGGAATCCCTCGTCGGTGCGCTCGGCGAACACCTCGCCGCCGTGGGCACGGGCGAGGCCGCGGGCGATCGACAGTCCGAGCCCCGCTCCGGAGGCGACACCGCCCTGATCGCCGGCCGAGGTGCGGGCGGCGTCCTCGCGCCAGCCCACGTCGAACATGCGGTCGAGGTCTTCCACCGCCACTCCGGCTCCGTGATCGAGGATGCCGAGCACGAGTCTGTTCCGGTCCGCCTCGGTGGCGGAGATGACGATCTCCGTGCCGCGTGGCGCGTGCCGGATCGCGTTCGTCAGCAGATTGACGATGATGCGCCCGAGCTGATGCGGGTCGGCCCAGAGCACGTGCCCACCCACCCCGCGCTCGACGAGGCGCACGTCGTGTGCGGCAGCCGCGACCGCGACGTCGGCGACCGCGTCGGAGACCACATCGAGCAGCTCGACCTGCTGCGTCTGCAGCTGCACGGCGCCGGATGTCAGCTTCGACAGCTCGAACAGCTCGTCGACCATGCGGCTCATCGTCTCCACCTGCGCCCGCACCTGCCCGGCGAAGCGCTCCGGTGCGTCGGCAGCCCCGTCCTCGATCGACTCGGCGAGCGCGCGCACCGCCGTCAGGGGAGTGCGGAGGTCGTGAGAGATCCAGGCGAAGAAGCGCCGCCGGGCCGAATCGAGACGCTCCAGCTCGGCGTTGGCGGCATCCACCTTCGCCGAGACCTCGGCCAGCTGCATCGACAGGCCGTCCAGTTCGCGGGATCCGCCGGCTCCCGCGACGATCACTCCGCCGCGGCCCATCTCCTCGAGCGATGCCGAGAAACGGTCGAACGACGCCCTCATCGCTCTCGCCGCGACCCAGGCGGTCGCCAGCCCCAGGACGAGGGACACCCCGATCACGGCGAGCAGCACCGTGAGGTCGTGTGTGGAGATGTACATCTCCACCGCGATCGCGACGACCGAAGCCGCCATCGTGACGACCCCTGCGCTGGCGACCAGCATGAGCTGCGCACGGACCGACCGGCGCCGGAGCATTCGCAACAGGGCGAGGGTGAGCGCCGCGACGACCACGGCCGCCAGCAGGCACGTCAGCACGATCAGCAGCACATCGGGTGCGGCGAGCACGATCATGATCGATCCCCGTCGCTCGAGAACCGGTAGCCGACGCCCCACTCCGTGCGCAGGTGGACGGGGTCGCGCGGATCCTGTTCGATCTTCTCCCGGAGCCGGCGCACATGCACCGTGACGGTCGATGCCTCGCCGAAGCTCCACCCCCACGCCTCGCGCAAGAGCTCCTCCCGCCCGAGTGCTCGCCCCTCGTTGCGCGCGAGGAAGAGCAGCAGATCGTACTCGCGGCCGGTGAGGGCGATCTCCTCGCCACGCACCCAGACACGGCGACGCAGCGGATCGATCGCGAACACTCCGGCGCGCACCTCGCCCGCCGCGGCCTGGACGGCCTGCGCGCGGCGGACCAGGGCGCCGACGCGCATCGACAGCTCCCGCAGCGAGAAGGGCTTGGCAAGGTAGTCGTCGACACCTAACTCGAACCCTTCGATGCGGTCGTCCACCTGCCCGAGAGCGGTCAGCATCATGATCGGCACATCGGAGAACGAGCGCAGGTCGCGGCAGAGCTCGTCCCCGCTGATCCCCGGCAGCATGCGGTCGACGATCACCACGTCCGGCGTCCTCTCGCGCAGGGCTGTGCGCGCCGAGACACCGTCTCCGAAACTCGACACCTCGTAGCCGTTGGCCCGCAGGTACGCGCCGACGGCCGCTCTGACGGTGGGGTCGTCCTCGACGACCACCACCTCGGTCGTCTGCTGCCCGCGTGCCTCCTGCCCCCTGGGGGTCTCCTGCTGCATGGGGTCGACACTAGTCGCGGGCTCAGCGCCGTCGGGCGGTTCCTTACGGTTCTGAAAGGTCTCCCCCATCGCCCTCCGCGCGTTCGTAGCGTTCTTCGAAGTGCGATCCGCCGCGGCCTCCGTCGCTCCGGACACACAGTCGCACACACCGTGAACAGGAGAACCTCATGCGCAAGACCGCCTTCGCCGCCACCGCGGCCGTCACCCTCGCTCTCGCCCTCGCGGCGTGCAGCTCCCCCGCCGCCACCGAGGACACCAAGCCCTCGTCGTCGGCGTCGCAGAGTACGGATTCCGGTACCTCGACGACCGAGATGAAGATGTCCGAGAAGACCGGCACCTTCATGGGTCTGAACGAGAAGAAGGTTTCGGGCACCGTGACCGTGTCCGACGACGAGATCGCCCTGTCCGGGTTCTCGTCCGACGAGGGACCCGACCTGCACGTCTACCTCACGAACGGCACGGACGAGGCCGCGGTGTCCGCCGGCATGCTCGTGGATGCCGTCTCGTTCGACACCGCGACGCAGACCTTCGCCCTCGACGGCATCGATACGTCCGAGTACTCCTACGTCGTGATCCACTGCGACAAGGCGAAGGCCGTGTTCGGGGCAGCCGAGCTCTCATGAGCGGAGCGCGGCCGGCACGCGCCCTGGTCCTCTCGCTGCTCGGCGGCGGGGCCAGGGTGGCGGTCGGGGTGCTCTGGCTGATCGAGGGCATCCTCAAGTACCGCGCGGGGTTCGGGGCGGCCGACATCGAGCTGGTGGCACAGAGCACGGAGGGGAACCCTCGGGTGCCGTGGTTCTTCGCCCCGCTCGGGTCGTTCATGGGGACGGCGCCCGAGCTGTTCGGCGTGGTGATGCCCGCCCTCGAGGTCGCCCTCGGCGTGCTGCTGGTCGCGGGCCTGCTGACCAGGATCACCGCCTTCCTGTCGATCGGAACACTGATGCTCTACTGGAGCGCCGATCAGCTGATCGCCCAGTATCCGGCGATGGTCATGCTCTCCGCTGTCGTGCTCCTCGTCCGGGCCGCTGCACGGCTCGGAGTGGATGGATGGCTTCGTGCGCGTCGCGCACAAGGCACCGAGACGACTTCAGGCCTGTGGGAGGGCTGAAGCGACGGGAGGGCCGAACCTGCCGAGAGGGGACCGGATCGCGTCGCGGAGGGGCGGGCGTCCGGGTCAGTCGCGTCGTCGCGCGCGGAAGCGTCGGCGACGCGGCTGCTCGGCAGGGGCGGGGGCCGGGCGTGCGGCACGGCGCTCGGCCCAGGCGGCCACCTCGTGATCCACGTCACGGAGGGGTGTCACGACCGGCGGACCGCCCTGAAGCTGGCGACGCGCCTCCCGCACGCGACGGTTGAAGTCCTCCAGCACGTCGCGCACATCGGACTCGCGCCCGAGCAGGTCGAGCTGGTCGTCCAACTCCCTGTCCTCGGTGCGCAGCAGGATCGCGGGCGGCCCGAGACCGGTCAGGTTCTCGGTCTGGATCTTGCGGCGGATCCACCAGTCGGGATCATGGTGGGTCCCGAGCCCTTCGAGAGGCTTGCCCGCGCCGGGGAGATCGTCGAACTCTCCGCGACGGATCGCCACCTGGATCGCCGTCTCGATGAACGCCGCAGGATCGACGGCAGCGGCGAATCCCGGTGCGGCCCCCGACTCCTCGCTCGCTTCGCCGTCCGCGCTCCCGTCGGCGTCCGCACGCTCGCTCCTGCGTGCGAGGTACCGCGCCGCCGCGTCTCTGGGGTCCGTCATGATGCACCTCCGTGACATCCGGGTCTCCTTCACCCTACGTCCATGGCAGCGGGCGAGGTCGGCGCCAGGTCATAGGCTCGGAGGATGACCGCGCGCGCCTCCCTCAACCGAGAGATCCTGAGGCTGGCTATCCCCGCTCTCGGCGCGCTGATCGCGGAGCCCGCGTTCCTGATCGTGGATGCCGCGCTCGTCGGGCACCTCGGGACCACACCGCTCGCCGGGCTCGGCATCGCAGGAGCCGTGCTCCAGACGATCGTGGGACTCATGGTCTTCCTCGCCTACTCCACGACGCCGGCCGTCGCCCGGCGCTTCGGAGCGGGGCAGCCGGGAGAGGCCGTCTCGGTGGGAGTCAACGGCATGTGGCTGGCCCTCGGGCTCGGCGCCGTGCTCGCGGTCATCGGAGCGGTCTCCTCGCCGTGGCTGGTCTCGCTGTTCGGTGCCAGCGAAGCCGTGGCCGCCCAGGCGAACGAATACCTCGTGATCTCGATGTGGGGCCTTCCCGCCATGCTCATCGTGTTCGCCGCGACCGGACTCCTGCGCGGAATGCAGGACACCATGACGCCGCTGTGGATCGCGGGCCTCGGGTTCGGCGCGAACGCCCTGCTCAACTGGCTCTTCATCTACGGACTCGGCTGGGGCATCGCGGGCTCCGCCGCCGGCACCGTGACCGCGCAATGGGGGATGGTCGCCGCCTACGTGCTGGTCGTCCGTCGTCTCGCCACCCGGCACAGCGCCTCGCTGCGCGCACAGGGCGCGGGTCTTCGCAGCACCGCGACATCGGGCGGCTGGCTGTTCCTGCGCACCGTGAGCCTGCGCGTCGCACTGCTCGCGACCGTGGGCGTCGCCACCGGAATCGGCACGGACGAGCTGGCCGGATGGCAGATCGTCTTCACGATCTTCTCGGCCGCCGCGTTCGCGCTCGACGCCCTCGCGATCGCAGCGCAAGCGCTCATCGGCAAGGAACTCGGAGCCGGAGACGAGCAGCAGGTGCACCGTGTGCTGGCCCGCACAGTCGCTTGGGGCGCATGGTTCGGCGTGATCGTCGGCGCGCTGATCGCCGCGCTGTCGGGGGTGCTCGGCATCGTCTTCACCGGATCAGCGGAGATCGCCTCCCTCGTGCAACCGGCGCTGCTCGTGCTCGCCGTCGCCCAGCCGATCGCCGGTGTGGTCTTCGTGCTCGACGGGGTGCTCATGGGCGCGAACGACGCCCGATACCTCGCGATCGCCGGCGGCCTGAACCTCGTGCCGTTCCTCCCCGCCCTGTGGATCGTCACGGCGACGGGGGTCGACGGCACTGCGGGACTCGTGTGGCTCGCGGTCGCCTTCTTCGGCGTGTACCTGTTCGCGCGACTCGGGACTCTGGGTTGGCGGGTGCGCTCGGGGCGCTGGCTCTCCGCCACAGCCTGACACTGCACCGAACCCGGCGATCACGACTTCTCCACAACGCCCGGAATCCGCGGAATACTAGGTCTCCGCCCCCTGGCGCCCTCGACGAGGATCGAGGGACACTGAAGGGATGTTGGGGATGACGGAGCCACAGGCATGGACTCTGATCGGCGTCTTCGCCGCGGGGATGTTCGGCACGATCACACTGATCTCGACGATGTTCCTGCGCACGATGCAGAACGGATTCGAGGGCGTGCGCACGGAGATGCGGAACGAGTTCGCGAGCGTGCGCACCGAGATGAGGAACGAGTTCGCGAGTGTGCGCACCGAGACGGGCAGCGAGTTCGCCGGCGTGCGCACGGAGATCCGGGCGGTGCATGAGCGCATGGATCATCTCGATCGCGACGTGAGCGCGATCTATCGCCACATCTTCGGCATCGACCGCGGCTGACCGATCACACGAGCCGGGGTCAGGCTGCGTATCTCCGGCACCACTCGTACATGATCACGGCGGCCGCGGCGCTGGCGTTGATCGAGCGCGTGGATCCGTACTGGGTGATCTCGATGTGGGCGGACGCAGCGGCGAGCGCCTCGGCTGAGAGGCCGGGACCCTCCTGCCCGAACAGCAGCACGCAGCGCTGCGGCAGATCGGCCTTGTCGACGGGTACCGCTCCCTCGACGTTGTCGACCGCGATGATCGGGACTCCTTCGGCCGCAGCCCAGGCGGCGAACGTCTCGACGTCTTCGTGGTGCACGACGTGCTGGTAGCGGTCGGTGACCATCGCACCGCGCTTGTTCCAGCGGCGGCGACCGATGATGTGCACGGTGTCGGCGAGGAACGCATTGGCGCTGCGCACGATCGACCCGATGTTCATGTCGTGCTGCCAGTTCTCGATCGCGACGTGGAACGGATGCCGCCGGGTGTCGAGGTCGGCGACGATCGCCTCCATCCGCCAGTAGCGGTAGCGGTCGATCACGTTGCGGGTGTCCCCCGCCGCCAGGAGCTCAGGGTCGTACTGCTCGCCCTCCGGCCAGGCCGTCTCGCCTCCGGGCCACGGGCCCACGCCGTACCCGGGTTGGGCGATCGATCCTGTGCTCGCGTCATCCATCCCGCCAGGCTAGCGCCGCCACACGTCCGGGGATATTTAGGCCCACCGAAAAATACGCTACGGTTTCGGTGTGCCTAAAAATGCTTCTGCTCCGATGACGAACCCGACCGCTCCCCCGGCCAGGGCTCCGCGCAGTCTGTGGCTGCTCGGGCCTGCCCTCGTCGCGGGCGTCGCGTACCTGGACCCCGGCAACGTCGCCAGCAACATGACCGCAGGGGCGCAGTACGGCTACCTGCTGGTGTGGGTCGTGGTCGCGGGCAACGTGATGGCCTGGCTGATCCAGTACCTGTCGGCCAAGCTCGGGGTCGTCACCGGGCAGAGCCTCCCGGAGCTGCTGGGCTCACGGCTCACGCGCCCCTGGGCCCGCCGTGCATACTGGCTGCAGGCGGAGCTGGTCGCGATGGCGACCGACCTGGCCGAGGTCATCGGAGGCGCGGTCGCCCTCAACCTGCTGTTCGACGTGCCGCTGCTGCTCGGCGGCCTCATCACCGGCGCGGTCTCGATGATCCTGCTCACGGTGCAGAGCCGTCGCGGTGCCCGTCCGTTCGAGTTCGTCATCATCGCGCTCATGGCGATCATCACGATCGGCTTCGTCGCAGGCGTGTTCGTCGCGCCCCCCGACCCGGCGGGCGTCATCGGCGGCATGGTGCCCCGGTTCGAAGACACCGGCTCGGTCCTGCTCGCCGCCTCCATCCTCGGCGCGACGATCATGCCGCATGCGATCTACGCGCACTCCTCCCTGGCCCGCGACCGCTTCGGCGCCGCGACCGACCACATCGGCGACGAGGCCGTGCGCACCGAGGCGTCGCGTATCCGCCGCCTGCTCACGGCCACCCGCTGGGACGTGTCGATCGCCATGGTGGTCGCCGGCTCCGTGAACCTGTGCATCCTGTTGCTCGCCGCCGCGAACCTCGCGGGAGTCGAGGGCACTGACTCCCTGGAGGGCGCGCACGCCGCGCTCGCTGCCGGACTCGGGCCGGTCGTGGCGACATTCTTCGCCGTGGGTCTGCTCGCCTCAGGGCTGGCGTCGACCTCGGTGGGCGCCTACGCCGGGGCGGAGATCATGCACGGCCTGCTGCATGTGCGCATCCCCCTGCTCGCCCGTCGACTGGTCACGTTGATCCCGGCGCTCGTGATCCTCGGCATCGGCTTCGACCCGACGCTCGCGCTGGTCCTCAGCCAGGTGGTGCTGTCGTTCGGGATCCCGTTCGCACTGATCCCCCTGGTCGCCCTGACCGCGCAGCGACGCACCCTCGGCTCCTGGGTGAACAGCCGCTGGACGACGGCGGCAGGTGTGATCGCCTCCGTGCTCCTGATCGCGCTCAACGGCGCCCTGCTCTGGCTGGTGCTGACGGGCGCCTGAGCCCGGATAGGCTCGACACATGTCTGCCGAGAACGCCCGCCGCAACGTCCGCATCCTCACCTGGACCGGCTTCGCGACGGGCGTGATCGGCGCCGTGCTGATCGCTTTCCCGAAGGTCATCGACCTCGCGAGCCCGTGGGTGCAGCTCGCCCTCGGAATCGCCACACTCGTGCTGGCGTTCCGGGCACGCAAGATCGGCATGGCCGACATCGAGGACTTCGACGGCCGCCTGTCTCTGGCCGCCGCGCTCCTCGGGTTCCTCGTCGTTTTCTTCGCGGGTCAGGCCGCGTTCGGCATCCTGGTCGCCGTCGCGAACTGACCCGCGCTGACGGCACTACGCCGTGACGAATCCCGTCACCAGGTAGAGCACGAACGACAATCCGGCCGCGATCCCCGCGTAGGGCAAAATCGCGAGCATCAGATTGATCGGCTTGATGCCGATCGACCGCGACGCGAGGATGATGCCGTCGCCGTACAGGCACGTGGTGCTGCCGAGCGCCGCACCGGAGAACACGGCGGCACCCGCGAGGATCGGATCCGCTCCGAGCGCGATCGCGAGAGGGAGGACGACCGGGGTGATGACGGCGGCCAGGTCCCAGAACGATCCCGTCGCGTAGGCGTAGACGCCGCACACCGCGAACACGATCGCCGGCAGTAGGGCCGGAGTGAGCACGGGCTCGGTGACCTGGATCACGAACTCCGCCAGCTGCAGGGTGATGTTCATCTCCTGCACCATGAACGCGAGCACGGTGAGCACCATCACGAACAGCATGCTCTCGATGCCCTCGAGCGCGGCGTCCAGCACCCCGCGGATGCGGAGTCGGCGCTGCACGAGCACGATCACGATCGTCACCGCGAGAGACGCGGCGGTGCCGGCGACCACGTTGGCGTTCGTCGCGATCGTCACTCCGACGAGCACGGCCATGGCGATCAGGAATCCCCACGGCTGCGGCTTTCTCCCGGTCTCGGTCGACGTCGCGAGGGCTGTCGCCACCCGCTGCGCGGTCGAGCCGTCCGGGTCGTCCGCCTTCAGCTCGGCGAGGAGAGCCGCCCCCTCGGCCCTGCGCTCCTCGTCGGTCGTGCCGACCGGGAAGACGTCGCCATCGCGCTCGGCACGGATCGCATCGCGCTTGATCGCGCCGAACCTCGGCAGCCAGCCGACGCTCATCAGGAGGGCGACGGCCAGGGCTGCCCAGCCGAAGAAGATGAACGGGATCGCCTGCAGGTACGCCCCGAAGCCGGTGCCGCCGACGGTCACCCCCTGCGCCTCGAAGAGCCCGGAGAAGAACAGAGCCCACGTCGAGACGGGGATGAGGACGGCGATCGGCGCGGCCGTCATCTTCATGATCGCGCCGAGCTGGGTGCGCGGAACCCGGTAGCGGTCGGTGACCCGCTTCATCGATGTGCCGGTGGTGAGCACGTTGAGGTAGTCGTCGACGAACAGCACGATCGAGAGCAGGAAGGTCAGCACCAGCGACTTGCGCCGGGAGGTGACGAACCGCTCGGCCCAGTCGGCGAAATCGGTGACGATGCCCGACTTCTCGAACAGCATCATCAGCATGCCGAACAGCGCGACGATCAGCAGCAGCCACTGCGCCGTCTCGTTGGAGAGGGCTGTGCCGGTGTACTCGACCCAGACGTCGAAGCCGCCCCAGCCGCCGAGGATCAGCGCCCCGGCGACGGTGCCGCAGAAGAGGGCGAACAGGGTGCGTCTGGTGGCGACCGCGACGATCAGGATCACCACGATGGGCAGGAGCGCGAGAGCGCCGAATTCGGGCATGGGGGTCACCTCAGTGTGAAGGAGTGTGGAGGATGCGGGCGCGAGGGAGCGGCGAGCCGGGGTCAGGGCTCGACGCCGCCGACGACCGTCCCCTGTACGGGAAGGTCGGGGAGGTCGTCCGGGGAGACGTGCAGCGGGTTCTCCGCCCACACGGCGTAGTCGGCCTTGAACCCGGGGGCGATGCGGCCGAGGTCGGCATCTCCCTGAGCCAGGGCGGCGCCCACGGTGTAGCCGTGCAGCGCCTGGTACGGGGTGAGCACCTGGTCGGGCTCGAACACGGGCGCATCAGGGTCACCGGGCCGCCGGCGCAGCATCGACCATGCGAGGCCGATACGAGCATCGTTCTGCGCGATGGGCCAGTCCGACCCGAGGGCGAGAGGGGCTCCCGCATCCCAGTAGTCGCGCACCCGCCACGCGCGCGCGGCACGCTCGGGTCCGAGCCGGTGCGACCAGTCGTCCGAGCCGTCCGCCTTGCGCCACTGCATGTGCAGGGGCTGCATCGAGGCGGTGATCCCGGCGGCGGCGATGCGAGCGACATCGCGGTCGGTCGTCGTCTCGAGGTGCTCGATACGATGCGGGGCGCCGGAAGCGCTGCGTACGCCGGCCGCGAGGTACGCGTCGACGACCTCGCCCACCGCCCGGTCGCCGATCGCGTGCGTCGCGACCTGGAACCCGGCCTCGGTGTATCGGCGCACGGTGCGGCCGTACGCGGCCACGTCCTTCCAGAACGGCTCCAGTCCGTCGCCGGCGGAATCGGGCGCGTGCAGCCAGGCGGTCCCCGTCTCGACCACGCCGTCGGCGTAGAGCTTGACCGATCCGCCCCGCCAGCGCTCGCCGCGTCGGTCCCGCATCCGCAGGTTCTCGATCGTCCGTTCGTCGTCGAAGCCGGGCTCGTGGTCGATCGCCGAGACGATGCGGACGGGAAGACCCGGACCCTGCTCCAGAGCATCGAGCAGATCGAGCGTGGCGAAGCCGCCGTCCATGATCGTGCCGCCGGTGAGTCCGGAGTCGCGCAGTCCGCGCAGCAGGTCGTGCCCGATGGCAAGGGTCTGCTCACGGGTCCGGGCGGGCGCGCTCAGACGTACCGGCTCGTAGGCGCCGAGTTCGCGCAGCTCCCCTGTGGGGTGGCCGTCGGCATCGACGACCACGCACGACGAATCCTCGAACGCGCGTGCGCCGGTGATGCCCGCCCGGGCCAGGCCGGCGCGGCTGGCGAGAGCGGTGTGCCCGTCGAACACGATGAGCAGCGCCGGGAGTCCGCGCACCGCGTCCTCGATCGCGGCGGCGGTCATCGGCAGGTCGTGGAACACGTCGTAGTCGAGATTCCAGCCGCGCACCCACGGGTCCGCATCTTCGGCGAGCGCGCGGTCGGCCTCGACGCGAAGGGCGGCGAGCAGCGCCGCCCCGGTGGTCAGACCGCCGAGGTCGATGCCCGCCGTCAGCTCGATCCCCTGGATCGGATGCAGGTGCGCGTCGATGAGGCCAGGCGTGACGGCCGCTCCACCGAGATCGCGTACGCGCGTGCGAGGTCCGCGCAGCTCTCGGACCAGCGCATCGTCCCCGACCGCGAGGAAGCGCCCTTCGCGCACGGCGAAGGCTGTGGCGAACGGGCGGCGCGGGTCCATCGTCACCACGCGTGCGCCGGTGACAATGGTGTCGGCGTCGAAACCGGTCATGACTGTGCCTTCGTCCGTTGAAGAGTTCAGTATTGAAAGAGTTTCAATAAAATACCAGACACCTGAGCAGAATCGAGCACGATGACGAAATCTCCGCGCAGCGTCGGGCGGCCGTCGACCCAGGTGCTCACCGAGGAGCGCATCCTCAAGGCCGCGTTCCGGCTGAGCGCCCAGCGCACGCCGCGACAGTTCACCATGACCGCACTCGCGGAATCTCTCGGTGTGCGCACCTCCGCGCTCTATCACCACTTCGCCAACCGGGACGCCGTGATCCGGGCCATGCGCGGGCAGGTCAGCCGTGCGCTCGTCTCCCCCGTCCTCCACGAGCTGCCCGTCGAGGACGCACTGCTCACCTGGGCGCACAGCTACCGCGACGCCGCGATCGCCGCACCGGAGGCCATGGTGATGCTCGCCACCTCGCCGATCGACGCCGACGAAGGCTCGTTCGCCGACTACGACCAGATCGCACGCCTGCTCGCGCACGACGGGTGGCCCACCGAGACCATCGTGGATGCCATCGTGGCACTGGAGTCGTTCATCATCGGCTCCGCGCTGGACGCCCTCGCCCCCGCCGATAACATGGCACCGGGAGAGCTCGCCCCGCAGTTCCCGACCTTCGCCGAGGCCGAGGCCGCCAGGGCCCGGCTCAGCACCGACCCCGCCCGCCGCACGTTCGAGATCGGGGTGCGGGCGCTCATCCACGGACTCACCGCATGGGCGCGCGAGAGCACCACGTAGGCTGGGCGGGTGGCATCCCCTGCAGCTGACGACTATCTGAAGACCGTCTACGCGCATACCGAGTGGCAGGACGCACCGATCACCCCCTCGGTGCTGGCCGCGAAGCTCGGTATCGCGCCGTCGTCGGTCACCGAGATGGTGAAGAAGCTCGCCGCCGCCGGACTCGTCTCGCACGTGCCCTACGGAGCGGTGCGATTGACCGAGGCAGGGACGAAGCGCGCGCTGGCCATGGTGCGTCGGCACCGCCTGGTCGAGACCTGGCTGGTGCAGGAGTTCGACTACGGCTGGGACGAGGTGCACGACGAGGCCGAGGTGCTCGAGCACACCATCAGCGACCGGCTGCTGGAGGGCATCGATGCGCGCCTGGGACGCCCCCGCTTCGACCCGCACGGCGACGCGATCCCGGACGCCGAGGGCCGCATCGAACGCGCTCCGTTCGTGCTGCTCGCCGATGCCCCGGTCGGACACGTCGGCCGCGTGCTGCGGGTGAGCGACCAGGACCCCGAGGTGCTCCGCGCCGTCGAAGCTGCCGGGATCGCCGTGGGCGTCGAGGTCGAGGTGACCGACGGCGGCTTCTCCGTCGGTGGCGCGGAGGCCGAGGTCGCGCACGCCGCCGACGCGATCTGGCTCACGGCCTGACGCCGGAAAGGTGCGGCCCCTAGGCTGTGCACATGGCAAAACGTGACGACATCGAATGCTGGCTCACCGACATGGACGGCGTGCTCGTCCATGAGAACGACGCCATCCCCGGAGCATCCGAACTGCTCGCCGGATGGGAGAGCGCCGGCATCCCGTACCTGGTGCTCACCAACAACTCGATCTTCACCGCACGCGACCTGTCCGCACGCCTGCGCATCAGTGGTCTGCATGTGCCGGAGGAGCGCATCTGGACCTCGGCGCTCGCGACAGCCGACTTCCTGAAGCAGCAGCTCCCCGGCGGCTCGGCCTTCGTGATCGGCGAGGCCGGCATCCTCACCGCCCTGCACGACGCCGGCTTCATCATGACCGAGACGAACCCGGACTTCGTGGTGGTCGGCGAGACGCGCAACTACTCCTTCGAGGCGATCACGAAGGCGATCCGGCTCATCATCGGCGGCGCACGCTTCATCGTGACGAACCCCGACGCCACGGGCCCGAGCACCGACGGTCCACTGCCGGCCACCGGAGCCATCGCCGCCCTCATCACGAAGGCCACGGGCAAGGAGCCCTACGTCGTCGGCAAGCCGAACCCCATGATGTTCCGCTCGGCGCTGAACAAGATCGGCGCGCACTCGAAGCGAACGGGCATGATCGGCGACCGCATGGACACCGACGTCGTCGCCGGCATCGAGGCGGGCCTGCACACCGTGCTGGTGCTCACCGGGATCAGCGACCAGGCCGAGATCGAGAAGTACCCGTTCCGCCCCGACGAGATCGTGCAGTCGGTGGCCGACCTGCTGCCGCGGATCACCGAGACGATCACGACGGTGAAGCCGGGCAAGACGAAGAAGTAGCCCGTGGGCGCGCTGGACGAGGGGGAACGGTTCCGGGCCGCTGATGCGGCGGCGTGGCGCGCCTGGCTCGAGGAGAATCACGAGCGCACGGCGGGGGTCTGGCTGCTGAGCGTGCGCGGGGCGTCGGACGGCGTCGGCTACGAGGATGCCGTCCGTCAGGCGCTCTGCTTCGGATGGATCGACGGCCCCGTGCGCGTGTTCGGCGACGGGACGGACGACCGCGCCAACGGGCAGTGGTTCTCGCCGCGGCGTCCCGGCAGCGGGTGGGCGGCCACCAACAAGGCGCGCATCGCCGAACTGGAAGCGGCAGGAATGCTCGCACCCGCCGGCATTCGAGCGCTGGAGACGGCGAAGGCCAACGGCTCGTGGACCGTGCTCGACGGACCGGAGGCGGGTATCGAGCCGGACGAACTCACCACCGCGCTCGATGCTCTGCCCGTCGCGCGCGCGAACTGGGACGCATTCCCGAAGTCGGTGAAGAAGTTCGGACTCACCCACATCGCGATGGCCAAGAGACCGGAGACCCGGGCGGCGCGCATCGCCAAGATCGTGGCGGACGCTGCGGAAGGGAGACGCCCATGAACCAGAGCGACCTGCTGTTCCTCGTGATGTTCGTGATCCTGCTGTCGACGCTGACGGTCTTCATCGTGCAGTTCGTCCGCTCCCGTCGGCGCGGCCCCGGCGACGACGACCGCGCCGGCTGGTGGGAAGGCCCCTGGGACGACGACGACCGCAAGCGCTGAACCTGCGGTCGTCGACGACGGCGGTGGTCGACGACCGAGCGCGATCAGGACGCCAGAGACGCCCCGGGGATCGCGGCGAGAAGCTCTCGCGTGTACGGGTGCTGCGGGGCATCGAAGATGCGCTCGGGGGTGCCGCTCTCGACCACGACACCGCGCTGCATGACGTGCACCTCGTCGGAGATCATGCGCACCACCGCGAGGTCGTGGCTGATGAAGAGATAGCTGAGCCCGAGCCGCTTCTGCAGGTCGGCGAGCAGGTCGAGGATCTGCGCCTGCACCAGCACGTCGAGGGCCGACACCGCCTCGTCCAGCACCACCAGCTCGGGTTCGAGAGCGAGTGCCCGGGCGATCGCCACGCGCTGACGCTGCCCTCCGGAGAGCTCATGCGGCAGTCTTTCGGCCATGGCCGCGGGCAGGGCCACCTGCTCCAGCAGCTCGAGCACGCGCGAGTGCCGGGTGGCCGCGGTGCCGATGCGGTGCACGCGCAGGGGCTCGGCGATCGACTGCTCGACCGTGTAACGCGGGTCGAGCGAGGCGTAGGGGTTCTGGAACACGGGCTGCACGCGACGGCGCAGGGCGAACAGCTCCTTGCGCCGGAGCGTGGTCAGGTCGAGCCCGTCGAACAGGATCGACCCCGACGTGGCATCCTCGAGGCCGAGCACCATGTTCGCCGTGGTCGACTTGCCGGATCCCGACTCGCCCACGATCGAGACCGTCGTGCCGCGGCGGATCTCGAAGCTGACCCCGTCGACGGCGGTGAACGTCTCGGGCTCCCCCGGCTTGGGCGCGCGCAGGGCGAACTCCTTGCGGAGGTCGCGGATCTCGACGAACGGTGTACCCGTGGAGGTCTCGCGCTGCGGCAGGGCGTCACGGTGCGAGGCGAGGCTCGGAGCCGCGGCGAGCAACTGCTTGGTGTACTCGTGCTGCGGGGCGCCGAGCACCTGGGCGGAGGTGCCCTCCTCGACCACACGACCGCGGAACATCACCACGATGCGGTCGGCGCGCTCGGCGGCGAGGGCCAGGTCGTGCGTGATCAGGAAGACCGCAGTGCCGAGTTCGTCGGTGAGCGAATCGAGCTGGTCGAGGATGCGGCGCTGCACGGTCACGTCGAGCGCAGAGGTGGGCTCGTCGGCGATCAGCAGGCGCGGCTTGCAGGCCAGGCCCATCGCGATCAGGACACGCTGACGCATGCCGCCGGAGAACTCGTGCGGATACTGGTGCGCGCGCTGCGCGGCATCGGCGATCCCCACCATCTCCAGCAGCTCGACGACCCGTGCCTTGGTGGCGTCGCCGCGCGTGTACCCGTGCACCTCGAGCGCTTCGCCGATCTGCTCGCCCACGCGCATGAGCGGGTTGAGGTTCGACATCGGATCCTGCGGCACGAGCCCGATCCCGGCGCCCCTCAGCGAGATCATCGCGTTCTCGGGCAGATCGGTCAGCTCACGACCGTCGAAGCGGATGCTGCCGGCCGTGATCACGCCGTTCTCCGGCAGCAGACGGTTGACCGCGGCCGCAGTGGTCGACTTGCCCGACCCCGACTCCCCCACGACCGCCACGGTCTCACCTGCGGCGATGTCGATGGTGACGTCGCTGACCGCGGTGACCAGCTCGGAACCGGTCCGGAAGGCGACGGCGAGGCCGCTGATGCTCAGCACGGGCTCGGTGGTGCTCATGGGGTACTCGTTCCTTCAGTGTCGAAAGCGTTGTCAGAAGCGTTGTCAGAAGCGTTGTTGCCGGGATCGGTGCCGCCGGGCAGGAGCGCAGGGAGCGCTGCGCGCCACAGCGTCTCGGTCGGCACGGGTTCGGAGGCGAAGAGTCGGTTGGTCAGCAGCACCGCGGACGTACCGGTCCCCGGCACGATCCCGAGCGCGCATCCGGTGAAGCCGGGATGCCAGAGCATCCGGGTGGGCCGACCGGCGACGGCCACCGTGTCGCTGCGCCACCCCAGTGCCTGGCCGGTGTCGGGGCCGTCTCGGAACAGCTCGGCCACGGCATCCGGCTCCCAGAGCTCCGGGTGCCGTTCGGGTGCGGCGAGCGCGGCACCGAGGGCCAACAGGTCGTCGGCGGTGCTGAAGAACCCCGCATGCCCGGACACGCCACCGAGGGCGTGGAAGCAGTTCCCGTCGTTCACGACACCGCTGATCTCGTCGGTGCGCCAGGCGAAGTCGGTGTCCGCGGTGAGCACGGGGTACGGCACTCCGGTCGCGACCATTCGGCGCTCGGCGGCATCGCCGACAGCGGAGGAGGCGACGGGCTGACCGACGGGACCGTAGCCGGTGCGGGTGAGACCGAGCGGCGCGGTGACGAGTTCCCGCACTGCGGCGTCCAGGGGCTGTCCGGCGATCGCGGCGATGATTCGACCGAGCAGCATGAATCCCAGGTCGGAGTAGTGTCGACCTTCGTCGAGGGCGTATCGGAGCGGGATCGCGTCGATCGCCCTCGCCGGATCCCCGGCATGCGCGCGGTCGAGGTACAGCGGCTGCCACTCCCAGAGACCGGCACGGTGCTGCAGCAGGTGGCGGACGGTCGTCCCGGGCGCGCAGGCGGTGCCGGGGACGAAGCGGTCGACCGGGTCGTCGAAGCCCAGCTCGCCGCCGCTGACCAGCCGGAGGACCGCGGTGGTGGTCGCGGCGACCTTCGACACCGAGGCGATGTCGAAGGCGGTGCCGGTGGTCATAGCGGTCCCGGCGAGGTCGGCCAGACCGCCGGCGGCGACATCCCGCCCGGCGTCCGTGATGACACCCGCGACGACGCCGCGCGGGGCGGAGGGTGCGGCCAGGACCACGGAGACCGCTGCGTCGGCGCTCATGCACTCACCCCTGCTCCCGTGGAGAGGTCGAGGAGGATCTCCGACTCTTCGGCGACGAGACCCGTGATGCCGATGCCGTTCCCCCTGCCGAGGTCGATGCCGAGTTCGATGCCGAGTTCGATGCCGAGATCGAGCTCATCCCGGGTCAGCGCGACTCCGCCGGTCACCGGCGAGCTCTGCAGCCAGAACGCCGCGTCCAGATCGTGCACGACATCCGGGGCGACGGCGGCCGCGAGATGGGCGGCGGCGCTCACTCCGACGTGCGACTCCATCATGCAGCCGATCACGAGGCCGAGTCCGGCCGCACGCGCAGCCTCAGCGGCAGCGAGCGCCTCGGCGAGACCGCCGGTCTTGGCGAGCTTGATGTTCACGAGGTCGGCGGCACCGCGGTCGGAGATCCGACGCACATCGCGCGCCGTACGCACCGACTCGTCGGCCATGATCGGGGTGTCCACCGCGTCGGTCACGGCGGCGAGCGCGTCCAGGTCGTGCGCGGCGACCGGCTGCTCGACCAGCTCGACCCCGAACCCCGCGTCCTCTGCGGCACGGATGATGCGGATCGCCGTCTCGGCGTCCCAGGCCTGGTTCGCGTCGACGCGCAGCGTGATCTCGGGCCCGACCGCGGCGCGGACGGCACGGAGTCCGGCGACGGTGTCGTGCGCGGCGGAGGCCTTGATCTTGAGGCAGCCGAAGCCGGCGATGACGTGCTCCTCGGAAAGCAGCGCCAACGCCGACGGCTCCCCCGCGGACAGGGTCATGTCGGTGCGGATGCGCGACGGTCTTGAGGAGTTGTGCACGGCAGCGGGGCTGCGAGAGAGGTCGGCGACGAGCGACGATCCCCGCTGCCGGGCGGCGAGGTCGGCGACGGCGCACTCGACCGCGCTGCGGGCGGCGACATTGCCCCAGACGGACCGTGCGATGTCGGCTGCGATCCCTGCGTCATCGGCGCGACGGCCGAGGACGACCTCGGAGAGCGGCCCCGCCACGGCAGCGGCCACGCTCGGCGGGCTCTCCCCCGTGACACGCCAGCTCGTGGCGGCCTCCCCGTATCCGTGGCGACCGTCGGCATCCGTGACCTCGACGAGCACGACGTCGAGGTGGTCGGTGCGGCGCACGGCCGTGACGAAGGGGCGCACCAGGGGCGACGAAACCCGGAGCACGCGGAGACCCACCACGGCGTTCGATCCCGCGCTCATGCCCACTCCTTGCGCATACGCTGCTCCGGCTCGCCGAACTCCGGCTGCGTGCGGGTGGCCCCGTCTGCGTGCCAGCCCTTCGACTCGTAGAACCCGATCGAGGGGGCATTGGCCGCGAACACCCAGAGCGTCGCCGCCTCGGCCCCCGCCGCCCGCAGGTCGTCGGACGCGCGCGCCAGCAGTGCGCCGCCGATCCCGCCGCCGTGGGCTCGGGGCGAGACGTACAGCGAGTGCACGGCCCCGTCCACACGGTCGTCGTCTGCGGTGGTGTCATCACCGGTGGTGTCATCACCGGTGGTGTCGTCACCGGTGGGGGCGGCGTAGCGGGTGATCCCGACGATCTCGCCCTCGCGTTCGGCCAGCAGCACGACGCCCCGCGGGTCGGCGAGCACCCGACGCCACAGCGCTTCCGCCCGCTCGTCGGTCATCGCATCGATCGCCGCATCCGAGAGCACGCCGCGATAGCTCTCCCGCCAACAGGCGAGGAACACGCCGAGCACCCCGGACAGGTCATCCGGGGTGGCTGGGCGCACCTGGAGACTCACGATGCCGGGGCCTCCGTGAGCACGAGGGAGTCGATCGACGCGACGGGCTCCGGCATCTGCAGCGGGCCGACGCCCGGCGTGATGGCGCCGAGGATCCGGGGCTCGCGCGCTCCCGTGCCGCCGGGGACGATCGCGGGCACGCCGTGCATCGTGGACCAGCCGATCAGCGCCAGGAGGATCGCCTCCTTGCTGTCGGCCGCAGCCCCCAGCTCGTCCGCCAGCACGACCTCGGTCCCGGGGAGCGCGGCGCGCAGCCCCTCGAGGATCAGCGGGTTGCGGCAGCCGCCACCTGACACGGCGAGGAATCCGATCCCGGCAGCTTCCACGTCGCGCGCGACCGTGCGCACCGTGAGCTCTGTGAGGGTGCGCACGACGTCGGCGACCGCGAGCTCGCGGCCCTGCGCTGCCAGGTGCTCGTGCACGTAGCCGAGGTGGAAGTGCTCCTTGCCGGTGCTCTTCGGCGGCGTGAGCGCGTAGTACGGGTCGTCGAGCAGCGCGGCCAGGAGCGCCTCATCGACCTGTCCGGTGCGGGCGATCGCGGCGTCGTCGTCGTAGCCGAGCGGATTGAGGCCGTGCTCCACGATGACCGCGTCGACCAGCGCGTTCGCCGGTCCGATGTCATAGGCGACCAGGCCGTCGGGCCGCACCACGGTCATGTTCGAGATGCCACCCAGGTTCAGCGCCGCCGAGACGCCGGCGCGGCCGCGCAGCAGCAGCTCGTCCAGGAACGACACCAGCGGAGCTCCGTGTCCGCCCGCGGTGATGTCGCGGATACGGATGTCGGACACCACGGGCACGCCGACCTTCTCGGCGATCCAGGCGGGCTGACCGATCTGCAGGGTGCCGAGCGCGTGGGCGCCGTCGACCCAGTGGTACACGGTCTGACCGTGCGAACAGACCGCATCGACGCCGCCGACCTCTGCGGCGATGTCGGCGGCGACCTCGGCGAACGCCTGGCCGATGAGCGTGTCGAGCTCGGCGACCTCGGCAAGGGTGGTCTGCGCCGGCGGCAGTGCCGCGATCAGCCGTGCCCGCAGCTCGGGCGCATAGGGCACGCTCGTCGCCGCGAGCACTCTCCCGCGCAGATCCACGCCGTGGTCGGTGAACCCTCCGCTGGTCGTGAAGTCGACGACGGCGGCATCGATCCCGTCGTGCGAGGTGCCGGAGATCAGTCCG
Organism: Microbacterium sp. Ag1; assembly: GCF_001005635.1. Taxonomy (NCBI): domain Bacteria; kingdom Bacillati; phylum Actinomycetota; class Actinomycetes; order Micrococcales; family Microbacteriaceae; genus Microbacterium; species Microbacterium sp. Ag1. The sequence goes on along the minus strand of NZ_LBCR01000027.1, from coordinate 6,829 downwards.
AGGACGCGCATCAGTTCTCCTCCAGTGCGGTGCGCAGCCGACCATCGGCCGCGTCCAGTCGTGCGGTGGCCGCGGCGAGGTCCTCACCGCGGCGGATCATGATCGACGCGAGCTTCACGTCGTAGGCCGCGGCCTCGAGGGCGGCGACGGCGGCGGGGCGGTCGACGTCCGCGATGGTCTGCACCATCCGGATCGCCCTCTCGCGCAGCTTGTGGTTGGTGGCCTTCACATCCACCATCAGGTTGCCGTAGGCCTTGCCGTTCCGGACCATCGAGATGGTCGAGAACATGTTGAGCACGAGCTTCTGCGCGGTACCCGACTTGAGACGGGTGGAGCCGGAGAGCACCTCCGGACCGACCTCGACCTCGATGCCGTGTTCGGCGGCGGCACTCAGCGCGGTGTCGACGTTGCACGACAGGCCGATGCTGAGTGCTCCGCGCTCGCGTGCCCGGCGCACTGCCGCGATCACGTACGGCGTGCGTCCGCTGGAGGCGATGCCGATCACGGTGTCGAGCGGACCGATCCCCGCCGCGTCGATGGCCGCAGCTCCCGCCTCCGCGTCGTCTTCCGCACCCTCGACCGGGTTCACGATCGCACCCGGACCGCCGGCCATGATCGCGAACACGAGCTCAGCCGGGGTGCTGAACGTGGGTGGGCACTCGGAGGCGTCGAGCACGCCGATGCGTCCGGGAGTTCCTGCGCCGACGTAGACCAGGCGTCCGCCCTGCGCCATGCGGGCGGCCGTCGCCTCGATCGCCGGCACGATCTGCGGCAGAGCGCGTTGCACCGCGGCCGGCACCGTGGCATCCGCCTCGTTCATGGTCTGCGCGAGCTCGGCGACGCTCATCCGGTCGAGCTCCGCGTAACGGGGGTCGCTGGCCTCGGTGGCCAGTGCGCCGAGATCCTCCATGGTCATCGCTTTCCTCTGTTCCGAGGGTCGAGGCTGTCGCGCAGGCCGTCGCCGAGCAGGTTCAGACCGACGACGAGGAGCACGACGATCACGCCCGGCGCGATCATCGTCCACGGGGCGATCGTGACGAGCGTCCGCGCCTCGAAGATCATCGACCCGAGCGAGGGCGCCGGCGGCGGCGTGCCGAGTCCGAGGAAGCTCAGCGAGGCCTCGGTCAGCACAGCCCACGAGAGGGAGAGGGTGACCTGCACGATGATGATCGAGGTGATGTTCGGCAGCACGTGTCGGAACATGGTGGCCATGCGGCTCTGCCCCGTGCTCTTGGCCGCCCTGACGTACTCCACCTCGCGCAGCGACAGCACGGGTCCGCGCGTGACGCGGATGAAGATCGGCACGTAGACGATCGCGATGGCCACGGCGATGGTGAACCAATTGCGGTCGAACACGGACGCCAGCGACAGGGCGAGCAGCAGCGGCGGGAAGGCGAACAGCACGTTGGTGATCGCGGTGATCGCCCCGTCGGAGAACCCGCGGTAGAACCCGGCGATGAGTCCGCAGACCGTGCCGACGACGGTCGCGAACGCCACGGCGACCACGGAGATGAGCGCCGAGTTGGCGACGCCGGCTGCGACGCGCGAGAACACGTCACGGCCGAACTGGTCGGTGCCGAACCAATGCACGGCGGACGGCGGCTGCAGACGGGACGGCGGATCCTGCGCGAGCGGATCGAACGGCAGCAGGCCGAACGCCGAGACGAGGCTCAGCACCGCGAGCAGCACGACGATGATGAGGCCGGCGAGACCGCTGCGGCTGCGCAGCAGGAGACGCACGCGCTCCATGGTGCGCCCGCCGCCGGGCGCGATGGTCGGAGTCTGAGAGATGTCGGTCATGCGGCACGCACCCGAGGATCGATGACCCGGTAGAGCAGGTCGGTGAGCAGGTTGACGATGACGAAGGCGAGGGCGATCACGAGCACGGTGCTCTGCACGAGCGCGTACTCCTTCTGCTGGATGCCCAGCAGCACCTGGCGTCCGATGCCGGGGAGCGAGAAGATCTGCTCCACCACGACCGCACCTCCGAGGAGGTAGCCGAACTGCAGACCGGTCATCGTGACGATCGGCACCAGGGCATTGCCGAGCACATGGCGCACCTGCAGTCGACGTGGGGGCACGCCCTTCGCCCTGGCGGTGCGGATGAAGTCGTTGGAGCGGATCTCGAGCACCGCGGTGCGGGTCGTGCGCATGATCGGCGCGGCGATGCCGAAGCCGAGCACGATCGAGGGCAGCAGCATCTGCTGCAGGTTCAGCAGCGGGTCCTCGAAGAGCGTCGCGTACGCCTGCCCGTTGGGGTTGAATCCGAACGACTGGGCGAGGATGGCGAGCAACGCGGTGCCGAGCAGGAACGCGGGGATCGAGAGACCGGCGAGACCCACCACCTGTCCGACGCCGTCGCGGAACGAGTCGGGCTTCGAGGCGGAGAGCATGCCGAGCGGGATGCCGATGGCCAGCGCGATCACGATCGAGATGATCGCGAGCTCGAACGTCACGGGCAGGGCTGCGGCCGTGAGGTCGAGGACGCTCGTCTGTGCCCGGGAGGAGAATCCGAGGTTGCCCGTGAAGATGTTGCCGAGCCAGGAGAAGAACTGCACGATGAGCGGCTGGTCGAGGCCGTAGTACGCCTCGAGGGCGGCGCGCTGCGAGGGCGTGAGCGCGGCTGCCTCGGTGCCGAGGCCGGAGCTGATCTGGTCGCCGGGGATGGCGCGCAGCATCAGGAAGACGAAGATGGCGACGCCGAGGAGCGTGCCGAGGGCTGCGAGGATGCGTCGCAGCACGCTGTTGCGGAGGAGCTGTCTGAACATGCGCGTGTGTGGGTGCCTGTCGTCGGGGAAGGAGGGGGCGCGGGGCGGCCGCGCCCCCTCGATCCGCTACTTGATGGAGGTGGTCCGCAGGTACTGCAGCGAGCCGTTCACCATCGGGACGAAGCCGTCGACGGTCGACGCGGTCGCCGTGTAGGTGTAGCTCGTGAACAGCCAGATCCACGCCGCGTTGTCCTCGAGGTTCTCGGAGACCTGCGCGTAGATGTCCTTGCGCTTGTCGGGGTCGGCCGTCTGGCGTCCCTCCGCGAACAGCGCGTCGAGCTCGGGCGAGGAGTAGCCGGCGACCTTGTTCAGGTTTCCGGTGCTGGTGAAGTAGCGGCCGTACATGCCATCGGGGTCGGGACGACCGCCGTTGAGAGCGACCGCGGCATCGAAGTCGGCCGCGATCCAGCGGTCGACGAACGCACCGGACTCGAGCACCTCGAGGTCGAGGGTGATGTCGGCGTCGGCCAACTGCGCCTTCAGGTTCTGCGCCTCGTTCACCGAGGTGGCGTACTCGCCCTGGGAGACGATCGTCTTGATGGTGACGCCGTCCTCCTTGCCCGCCTTCTTCAGGTACTCGGCGGCCTTGTCGAGGTCGCGCTCCGGGCAGGGGCGTGCATCGGGGTCGGACTTGTATGCGGGAGAGGTGATGGGGCCGGTGACCTCGCCCTCGCCGAGGGCTGCGGTGTCGAGCACCTCCTGGCGGTCGATCGCGCACTGGATGGCGAGGCGGACGTTCACGTCGGCGAGGTCGCCGCGCTGCGCGTTCAGCTGCAGAGCGTGGTAGCTCAGCTGCGGGGTCGTGGCGACCTCGACGTTGGCGCCCTCCGCGGTCTGTGCGACGAGCGGGTCGTCGAACACGGCCAGCTGCACATTGCCGGACTGCATCGCCGAGACGATCGACGACTCGTCGGGGATCACGCGGAACTCGACGGTGTCGAGCAGTGCGGCGTCACCCCAATAGTCGTCGTTCTTGGCGAGCGTGAGCGACTGGCTGGCCTTGCGGTCATCCAGGATGAAGGGCCCGGTGCCGTTGGGCGTGGTGTTCAGACCCTCCTCGGTGTCGTCCGAGGACAGCATCGCCATGTTGATCACGGCGAGGTTGGCGGGCAGGGCGGCGTCCGGAGCGCTGAGCGTGAGGGTGACGGTGTTCTCGTCCGTGGCCTCGACCGCGGTGACGGAGGCGAGAGAGCTGCGCGCGACGGCAGCCGTGGCCTCGGCCGCGATCGCGTCGAGCGAGTACTTCACGTCTTCCGAACCGAACGTGCTGCCGTCGGCGAACGTGACGCCCTCGCGCAGGTGGAAGGTCAGGGTGAGGCCGTCTTCGGAGACGTCCCACGACTCGGCGAGGCCGGGGACCACGTTCAGGTCCTCGTCGAACTCGGTCAGCGTGCCGTAGAGGTTCTGCAGCACGTTGACGGCCTGGAACTGGGTGGCTTTCCAGGGGAACAGGGTGTCGGGGTCGCTGGTGACGCCGATGACGAGGTCGCCTCCGGCAGCGCCTTCTGAGGGCTTCGGGTCGGATGCGGGTGCGGAGCACCCGGTGATGACGAGGGCGAAGGCGAGGCCCGTCGCCGTGAGAGCGCCGAGTGACGCCCAGCGTGCTGTGCTCATTGCTGGATCCTCCTGAGTGTGACGGCCGCCGTGGCGTCGGGTCAGGCGCTGTTGCCTGCCGCCCCGTGAACGTCGTCGGTCTTGGTTGGTACCAAAAGTACACGAACGTCACTACTGATGTAACAGAAGTTCCTCTACTGTTATGAACAGTGATCGGAGACCCCATGCCTCATGAAGCCGCCCGCGACGAAGCCGGCGCACACCCCGTGCTCGTCCGCATGCGGGCGATCCGCCCCGAGCTGCGTCCGAGCGAGCAGCGCATCGCCGATCTCTTCCTCTCCGACCCCGGGGGAACCGCGGGCCTCTCGGTCGCCGAGCTCGCCCAGCGCTGCGACACGTCCACCACCTCGGTCGTCCGGTTCTGCAAGCGCCTCGGCTACGAGCACGTGCGGGAACTCCGCAATCACGTGCTGCGCGACGTCGAGCGCGAGACCTTCGACACGGCCGCGCTGCCCGCCGTCTCCGGAGACATCGATCGCAACGACACCCTGACCGACATCGTCGCGAAGGTCTCTCTCGCCGAGACCCTCTCCCTCGCCGACACCGCCAAGGTGCTCGACACCGAATCGCTGCGCGCATCCGTCGACGCCATCACCTCGTCGACCAGGGTCGACATCTTCGGTGTCGGCGCCAGCTCCATCGTGGGGCTCGACCTGCAGCGCAAGCTCACGCGCATCGGGCGCACCGCTCTGGAGTGGTCTGACCCGCATGCCGCCTGGACCTCGGCGGCGACACTCGGGCCGGGCAACGTCGCGATCGCGGTCTCCCACACCGGCGCCACGACCGACACCATCGAGTTCCTGCTGCTGGCCCGTCAGGCGGGAGCGACCACCATCGCGATCACCAACCACGCCGGCGCTCCGCTGGCCGATCAGGCCGACATCGTGCTCACGACCGCCGCGCGCGAGACCGGCTTCCGCTCCGGAGCTCTCGGCAGCCGGATCGCCCAGCTGATGGTGGTCGACTGCATCTTCATCGGTGTCGCCCAGTCGAACTACGACCGCTCGATGGAGGCGCTGCGCGACACCTTCGCCGCCGTGCACCGCGTGCGGACGAGCGGGGCGTGATCGACGACGCCCGACGCGCACGGGCCGGGCTGTTCACCGCCTTCGCGGGACTCGGCGTCACGGCCGCCTTCCTGCCGGCGATCCTGCCTTCCGCCGAACGGGCGATGGCGGCCGACCTCAGCGTCGCGGTGCCCGCACTGTTCGCCGGGCTCCTCGTCGGAGTGCTGGTGTCCGGGCCGTTGCTGATGCACCGGCCGCCGCGCAGCGCTCTGATGTTCGGCAGCGCGCTCCAGGCCGCTGCCATAGTCGTGGTGGCTCTGGCCGGCACGCCCGCCGTGTTCACCGCCGCTGCCGTCGTCGCGGGGCTGGGATTCGGACTGGTGGAGGCCTCGGGATCCGTGGCGGCGAAGTCCGTGGCCGTCGGCAGCGCGACGGGTCTGCTCAGCGCCCTCCTCGGCACGGTCGCCGTGAGCGCGGCCGTCACGCCACTGCTTGTCGCCGCCGGATCCGACATCCGGCCGGTGCTCGGAGTGCTGGCACTCGTACCCCTCCTGACCGTCGTGATGCTCGCAGGGCCGGCGACCGCCTTCACGCGCTCCGAGAAGCCGACCCATCGCGATGCGCGTGGCCTGCTCGCGCTGCTCCCGTTCGCGGTGGCGCTGCCGCTCTACGTCGGCGTGGAGACCGTACTCTCGGGGTGGTCGGCCGTGATCCCGGCACGGACGCTCGCGCTCGACCCCGGTGTGGCGGCCCTGGGGACCTCGGCGTTCTGGGCGCTCATGGCGATCGGGCGCTTCGGTGCCGCGACCCTGCGCCGACTCGCGGTGTCGCCGGTGGGGATCCTGGTCGCCGCAACGAGCACCGCTGCGGTGCTGATGGCCGTCACCGGGATGCTGGTGGAGTCCGCCCCCGGGGGCGCGCTCGTCGCGCTGGCTGTGGTGGTCGTGCTGCTGGCCCCCAGCTACGGGCTCATCCTCGGCCTCGCGCTCGACCGCCTCGATCCCGCTCGCAGCGCCGCCGTAACCGGTGCTCTCGTCGCATGCGGCGCCGTCGGCGGCACGTTCGTGCCGACGGTGATCCTCCTGATCGGACGCGACCCCGCGTCGAGCGCGACGTTCTTCGTGTCGGCGGTGCTGTGCGCGCTGGTGCCGGTGCTGATGCTCGTCGCCGGCCGGGCGCCGCGGAAGACGCCTGCGGCGCACTGACCTCTTCTCCACATCGCGCAACCTCCGCGACCTCTTCACAGATGCTGGAATACCGGCGCGCACACCGGGATGAGCGGCGTAACGTCGTCGATGTACCCGGCCGAGTAAGGAGAGCACGCGTGTCCACGGAGATCCTCGCGACCATCATGAGCGCCGTCGGCGTCGTGGTGACGCTCGGCACGAGCATGTTCGTCGGCGCCGCCTGGATGGTCCGCCGCATCGACGCCGTCGACGA
>NZ_LBCR01000005.1:0-2294 GCF_001005635.1 Microbacterium sp. Ag1 | reverse complement strand
CACCAAGGGCCTGAGCGCCGGAACGGTCGGCCTGATCGGCGCGGTCGTGATCGGCATCTCGTGCATCGCGCCCGCCTACACGTTCACGGCGGCCGTCGGACCCGTGGCCTCCACCGTCGGGTCCCAGATCCCGGCGATCATCCTCGTCGGGTTCATCCCGATGCTCCTGGTCGCCTTCGGCTACCGCGAGCTCAACAACCGGATGCCCGACTCCGGAACGTCGTTCACCTGGGCGGCCCGCGCCTTCGGTCCCTGGGTCGGCTGGATGGCCGGCTGGGGCCTCGTCGTCGCCACGATCCTCGTGCTGTCCAACCTCGCGGGCATCGCCGTGGACTTCCTCTTCCTGCTGATCTCGCAGATCACGGGCAACCCCGACATCGCCTCCCTCGCGAGCGTCACCTGGATCAACATCGGCGTGTGCCTGCTGTTCATGCTCGGCGCGACGTGGATCTCGTACCGCGACATGCAGACGACGCAGAAGCTGCAGTACTGGCTCGTCAGCTTCCAGATCCTCGTGCTGCTGTTCTTCGCCGGGGCCGCGATCGTGCAGGCGGTGAACGGCAACGGCTTCGACTACCAGCCGTTCGACCTCGGCTGGTTCAACCCGTTCGCGATCTCGTCGTTCAGCGCCGTCGCCGCCGGCCTCTCCCTGTCGATCTTCATATTCTGGGGCTGGGACGTCACCCTCACCATGAACGAGGAGACCAAGGATCCGGAGAAGACCCCGGGGCGTGCCGCCACCGTCACGGTGCTCATGATCGTCTCCCTGTACCTGCTGCTGGCGGTCGCGATGATCATGTTCGCCGGCGTCGGCACCGGAGCGTTGGGCCTCGGCAACGAGGACATCCAGGAGAACGTGTTCTTCCACCTCTCCGGCCCGATCCTCGGCCCGCTCGCGTTCCTCGTGTCGCTCGCGGTGCTGACCAGTTCGGCATCGTCGCTGCAGTCCACGTTCGTGGGTCCCGCGCGCACCCTGCTGGCGATGGGGCACTACGGCGCACTGCCCAAGTCGTTCGCGAAGGTCAGCCCGCGGTTCTTCACCCCGGGGTACGCGACCATCGCCTCCGCCATCGTGGCATCGGCCTTCTACGCCGTGATGCGCATCGTCAGCGAGGACACGCTGTGGGACACCATCCTGACGCTCGGCATGATGATCTGCTTCTACTACGGGATCACCGCATTCGCCTGCGTCTGGTACTTCCGCAAGCAGTGGTTCGACTCGACGCGGAACTTCTTCTTCACGTTCCTGTTCCCGCTGGTCGGTGGCGCGATCCTCGCGGTGCTGTTCTTCACCACGCTGATCGACTCGATGGACCCGGCCTACGGCTCCGGCTCGCAGATCGGCGGGGTCGGCATCGTGTTCATCCTCGGAATGCTGATCATCGTCGTCGGCATCGTCGTCATGATCTGGAACGCGATCAGACGGCCCGCCTTCTTCCGCGGACAGACCCTGGGCATCGACGCACCGCCCAGTCGACGCAAGCGCTCCTAGCCCTCCTCACAGAAAGAGAATCATGAGCACTCAGACCGAACAGGCGCTCCTGGACAGCATCCCCACCGGACTCTTCATCGGGGGCCAGTGGATCGACGGCGAGACCGGCGGCACCTTCGATGTGAAGGACCCCGCGACCGGTTCCGTGATCCGCACCATCGCCGACGCGACGCCCGGCGACGGCATCCGCGCCCTCGACGCCGCAGTCGCCGCGCAGGACGCCTGGGCCGCGACGGCTCCGCGCGTGCGCAGCGAGATCCTCCGCAAGTCCTTCGACCTCGTGCAGGAGCACAAGGAGGATCTGGCCCTTCTCATGACGCTCGAGATGGGCAAGCCTCTCACCGAAGCACGTGGCGAGGTCGGCTACGGCGGGGAGTTCCTGCGCTGGTTCAGCGAGGAGGCCGTGCGCATCAGCGGTCGCTACGGCATCAACCCCGAGGGCACCGGCCACATGGTCGTATCGCAGCGCCCGGTCGGACCGTCGTTCTTCGTGACGCCGTGGAACTTCCCGTTCGCCATGGCCACCCGCAAGATCGCCCCCGCACTCGCAGCGGGCTGCACCGTCGTGATCAAGCCCCCGGCACTCACGCCCCTGACGACCATGTACTTCGTCTCGCTGCTCGAGCAGGCAGGCCTTCCCGCCGGTGTCGTGAACGTCGTGCAGACGTCGAAGTCGAGTGCGCTGTCGGCGCCCATCATCGCCGACCCGCGCCTGCGCAAGCTCTCCTTCACCGGGTCGACCGAGGTGGGCCGCAAGCTCATCGCCCAGGCGGCCGAAGGCGTGCTGCGCGTGTCGATGGAA